>JASFSK010000174.1:0-8398 GCA_050114455.1 Desulfobacterales bacterium
GTCGGGTATCATCACTTATTGAAACAGGTTCCCACAGGAATTGACCCGTTTGCGCCGGAAAATATTTTGGTTTTGGCCACTGGTGTCATGACCGGGTCTCCACTGGCCGCATCCTGCCGCTTTGCCGCCGTGGGCAAATCGCCCTTGACCGGCGCTGCCGGGGAATCGGAGGCAGCCGGATTTTTCGGACCGGAATTAAAAAGGGCCGGATTTGACGCCATTGTTTTCAACGGCAAGTCCGAAAAACCGGTCTACCTTTGGATCAACGATGGAAATGCCGAACTGAAAGATGCTACCGAACTGGCTTCATTGGGAGCACGCGCTTGTGAGGATGCCATCCGCGATGAGATGGGAAGCTCAAAAATAAGGGTTGCCCAGACCGGTTTGGCGGGGATGAATGGTGTCCTTTACGCCAACATCACCAATAATTTAAGTAATTTCAATGGGCGCAATGGCATGGGAGCTCTGATGGGTTCTAAAAACGTCCGGGCGGTGGCAGTGCTGGGGTCGCAAAAGTTGGAATTCGCAGACCCTGATTATTTGCGCCAAACCGCCAAAGATTTTGCCAAGACGTTTCGAAATAATCCGGCCGGTGAAGCCTTGCATGTTTACGGTACCACCGCCTTTCCGGAAATTTTGTCAGCCGCCGGGGCGCTTCCTGTTGAAAACTTTCGGCGTAGTTCCCATGAAGATGCCGCTCTGATCGGCGGCGATACCTATAACGAGATCCTTTTAAATAAGCGTAAAGGCTGCCATGCGTGTCCGATTCAATGTAAACGCGGCGTTGCTCTCGACCATCCGAAATACGGCATCGATTCGCGCTATGGCGGTCCCGAATATGAGACCTTAGCAGCCCTGGGAAGCAACCTTAACATTACAAATCTAAAAGCTGTCGCCAAGGGCAACGAGATCTGCAACCGTTATTGCATGGATACCGTCACTGCCGGTATGACCATCGCTTTTGCCTGTGAGTGCTATGAAGCAGGTATTGTTTCCAAATCGGATACAGGTGGGCTGGAGTTGAAATTCGGTGATGCCGATCTCATGTTGAAGCTGCTCGAAATGATTGCACACCGTGATGGCTTTGGTGACGATCTGGCCCAAGGTTCTGCCCGGCTGGCTGATAAATGGGGTGTCACGGACCAGCCTTTGCACCTATCGGTTAAAGGGATGGAGCCAGCCATGCACGATCCGCGCGTAAAAGTCGGGGTCGGGCTTGGTTACGCCGTGTGTACATACGGCGCAGACCATATGAATGCCGCCCATGACCCGGCATTTGTGGACCCGCAATCCTTTTCTTTCAATTCCGCCAAACCCCTGGGTATCTATGAGCCGGTGCCGTCCACCGAAATCAGCCCGGCCAAGATCCGCAACACGATCATCCTGGAGAGGTTCTGGAAAGTGTTGGATGCGCTCGGGCTCTGTGTGTTCGGCTATGCGCCCCGCAGCGTCATGCCAGTGAATCAGATGGTCCGATGCGTCAATGCCGTCACCGGCTGGAATACAAGCTTATTGGAATTGATGAATGCTGGCGAGCGCAGTGTTGCAATGGCGCGTGTTTTTAACAGTCGGGAAGGTTTCACCATCAAAGACGACAAATTGCCGAAAAGGCTGTTTGATCCGAAACCTGATGGGCCCAATGCCGGAGAGCAGATCTTTACCGAAGAAAAATTCAATGATGCCGTGAAGCAGTATTATGAAATGATGGGTCTGGATTCCGTCAGCGGCCGGCCTTTACGGGGAAAATTGCTGGAACTGGGACTTGAGTGGGTTGAAACGCTCTGATGCCCCTAGTTACCTATCTTGTCATCCATCATTTAGATTTAACACCACCCGAGCCGGTGCTGTATCAAAATACTGAATTTGCCGATTTTGGTGAACTTTTCATCGGGTTTCTAAATAAACATATGGCAGATGTCAAAGCTGCTGAGGGCAACACGACCCTCGTACATCTGCCAAATGTGGTCAATCCCGAGCAGGCGATTTTACTCCTTTTTAGAACGGATTCGGCCTGTCTTCTTTTTTGTTTTTTTCCAATAAATTTGAAAATTCCAAACTCCAATATTCCACCGAGCACAGGACATAATAGTTTTTTTCTTTCAGACCACAGCTTACGGTGGTACTCTCGGTTTCCCAAAATGTCAAATATTCCAAATATCCTAAACTTAGGGCTATTCCCCATTTGCTACGATCGGATTTAAACGCATCATTTTTCCACTGGGTGATTTCCTTGCTTGGCGGTCCATATTTTTTTATCAGCTGCTCTTTGAACCGGGTGTACGTTTTAATAAACCGATCGGAGTTTAAATAATTTTCGTCGAGCATGTAAGATGCGCCAACTAATTTATTTTGGGCGAATAGATAAAGCAGCTCAACATCTTTGTCTAAGATCTGAGTTTTATATCTAATTGTTTTCTCATCTTGTTCGATCGGATCCATGCTTTCAGAAGCGACAACCTCTTCCGGGGTCATCCCCCATTTTGTATGCCTGAAGTTGTAGGTATCAGCCCAGCCCGATCCGGCCTGTGCTACCAAGCTGACCATAAAAATAAACATACTTATTCTTTTTAACATTTGCTACCCCCCTTTTTTGAACCTTAGGTCGTTTCTTTTCAGCCGTCGAGAATGAATACGCTCTCATCGAATTCAACCCGATCGACGCATGTAACGATTGATAGAACCCTTATAGGGCACTTAAACCGGAAACTCTGAACGATTTGCTAGCTACCTTAATATAATCCATCACAGCAAAATCCATGCAAATATATTTAAGTTTTTGGTAATTTTAGAAATTTAAATTAATATCATATGGTTATATTAGACCTTGCGAGGTCGGCGAAACTCATGTGTGCAACCAAAGTCACACATTTAGGAAAATAAATACCCAGGAGACAGTTGGGTATCATCCTCTGATCTGAAATGTTTATGATTGGACGGACTCAGATTGTCCGGTTTGCTTTTCGATTAAGGAATGACAGGCGACCTGGCGACCGCTTTCCAGGGTCACAAGGTCAGGGCGTTGATTTCGGCAGTGGCCTGAAACCAGCGGACAGCGCGGGTGGAAGGTGCAGCCGGCAGGAGGATCGATGGGGTTGGGTATCTCCCCGGCAACTGGCACCCGTTTACAGCCGGTCATTTCAACATCCGGAATCGTTTCCAGTAGCAGGCGGGTATATGGATGCAGCGGATCACTGAAGATTTCATCGACCGGAGACACTTCACACAGCCGCCCCAGGTACATGACCCCGACATGGTTGGCCATGTGTCGGACCACTGCCAGATCATGGGAGATGAAAAGATAGGTTAGATTAAACTTGTTTTGCAGACCTTTCATCAAATTTAGTATTTGAGCCTGAACCGAAACATCGAGTGCCGACGTCGGCTCGTCGCAAACGATAAAGTCCGGCTCGCTGGCCAATGCCCTCGCAATGGAAATGCGTTGACGCTGACCGCCCGAGAATTCATGCGGGTACTTTTCACCGTCAGCCGCCGAGAGACCCACTTGGGTGAGCAGCTCCTGTGTACGTTGCGAAATTGCGCCGGCGCCCTTCAGCAAACCAAAGGCCCGGATGGGCTCACTGACGATGGCGGATACCCGCCAGCGTGGATTCAGGCTGGCATAGGGGTCCTGAAAAATCATTGCCATGCGCCGTCGCAGCTGCTCCAGTCGGGACCGGTTGGTGACAGTGGTTACATCGACACCCTCAAATTCGATTTTTCCGGCTGTCGGGGGATGCAGGCCCACGACTAGATTGGCCACCGTTGACTTTCCACAACCCGACTCACCGACCAGGGCAAAGGTTTGTCCCTTGGCGATCTCAAAATCAATGCTACTGACCGCTTTTAAAATCATGCGGGGTTTGCCTTCCAGCAAACGGTTGAGCAGTGGCTTGCTAACGTCAAAATAGCGTTTCAGTCCGCTGACACGCAGCAAGGGGGATGTTTGAATGTCTGGTTGAAACTCTTTCACCATTTCAGGCCTCGTTCGCATAAAGCCAACAAGCGGCTTTGGTCGGATCCGCATCAAATAAATCGGGGCGTTCTTTTTTGCAACGGTCAAAAGCCTCTGGGCAGCGTGGATTAAAGGCACACCCTGTCGGAATTTCCGTCAGGCGCGGCATGGCGCCTTCGATTTGAGTGAGCATTTCCGAGCGTTGATGCAACGACGGAATAGAGCCCATCAATCCTTGGGAATAGGGGTGCTTCGGGTTTTTGACAACAGCGCGCACATCACCGACCTCCACCAAACGGCCGGCGTACATCACGGCGACCCGATCCGAAATTTCAGCAATAACCCCCATGTCATGGGTGATTAGGATAACGGCAGTGTCATGTTCGGCGCAAAGGCGCTTTAACAGGGCGATGATCTGGGCCTGGATGGAAACATCCAGCGCTGTTGTCGGTTCATCTGCAATGATCAAACTCGGGTTGACACACAGGGCCAGAGCAATTACGACCCGTTGGCGCATGCCGCCTGAAAATTGATGGGGAAAATGGTCGATGCGCTTTTCGGCAGCCGGGATCCCAACCTCATTCAGCAGCTCGATGGCGTGAAGTCGAGCCTCCTCCGGGCGCATTTCGGTATGGGTCAATATGGTTTCGACCAGTTGCTTGCCGATGGTATACAGGGGGTTCAAACTGGTTAACGGATCCTGGAAAATCATACCGATTTTTTTACCGCGCAGGCCTCGCATTTCATGGTAAGGCAGTTGATCGATGCGTTGACCGCTTAAGTGGATTTGTCCCGCAGCAATATGTCCGGGCGGTTCCAGAAGACCGATAATGGACTGGCCCGTAAGGGATTTGCCTGCACCGGATTCTCCCACGATCCCGAAAACCTCTCCCGGGAGGATATCGAAGGATACATCGTCCACCGCCACCAGGATGCCGCGGCGGGTATCAAATTCGATTCGGAGATGCTCAACTCTGAGTATTGGTTCAACCATTTTTACCGAAGTTTTGGATTCAGGGCATCGCGCATCCAGTCCCCGAGCAGGTTGACGGCAAGTACCAGGGAGGCCAAGGCGATACCCGGAAAGATTACGATCCACCATTCACCGGCAAACAGAAAATCCTGGCCGATACGAATCAGGGTCCCCAGCGAAGGTCGGGTCGGAGGAACGCCGACACCGAGAAAAGACAGGGTGGCTTCGGTGAGAATGGCGATCGCCAATCCGATGGTTGCAATCACCAAGACCGGCCCCATGACATTGGGCAGGATGTGACGGAACATGATTGTGGCTGGCCGGCGGCCAATGACCCGCGCAGCCTGCACATATTCTTTGTTTTTTTCCACCAGGGTCGAGCCGCGTACCGTGCGCGCAAAATTGACCCAATTGGATAGGCCAATCGCCAGGACAAGCACCCAAACGACCATATCCTCCTGCCGTTCGTTGGGCAACAAGCTGAAGGCCACGCCATATATCAACATCGCGGTAAGAATAGCCGGGAAACTGATCTGCACATCCGCAATTCTCATGATAAAGGCCTCGACCGTTCCACCGATATAACCGGAGATCAAACCAAGGGTTATGCCAATTGTCATTGCCAGCAGCATGGAGGCAAATCCGACGAAAATGGAGATTCTGGAGCCGTACAGGATGGTCGAAAAAATATCCCGGCCCTGATCATCGGTTCCCAGTAAAAATTTGCTGGACCCATCTTCATACCAGGCCGGCGGTGTAGAGGCATCCATCAGATCCAGCGACGCCGGATCAAAAGGCGTGTGCGGTGCAATGATCGGGGCCGCAATTGCGGCTATCATAATTACAGCGGTAACACAGGCGGCGATCACTGTGACTTTGGATTTTTTAAAACTGTACCAGATATCACTGTCAAAAAATCGATGACCGGTATCCTGAATACGTGTTGTAATTTTCATAATTTAGCCTGCTGCAACGGCTCGGTCGAATCTCAACCGGGGATCCACCACGTGATACAGAAGATCGACAATCAGATTGATTACAACAAAGAAAAAGGCAATTAAAATGAGATAAGTTGACATTATCGGGATATCCGCAAATTCAATTGCCTGCAGAAACAGCAGTCCCATGCCGGGCCATTGGAATACGGTTTCAGTGATGATGGCAAAGGCGATAATCGATCCGACCTGAAGCCCGGTGATGGTGATGACCGGAACCAGTGTGTTTTTTAAGGCATGGCCGAAATTAACCGCACGGTTGGTTAGCCCGCGGGCCCGCGCAAATTTAATATAGTCGGTGCGCAGAACTTCCATCATTTCGGAACGCACCAGCCGCATGATCAGCGTCAGCTGAAACATGCCCAGGGTAAAGGCCGGCATAATTATGGCCTTTAGGCCGCTTGCTGTCAGCAGTCCGGTGGACCACCAGCCTATCTGAATCACCTCTCCCCGTCCGAATGTCGGCAACCAGCCCAGGATAACCCCAAACAAAAGGATCAACAAAATCCCAATTAAAAAAGTCGGCAAAGAGATGCCTATCAGCGATACCGTCTGGAAGACTTTGCTCAGGGTGCGGTCCGGATACAGACCGGTGTATACACCCATGGGAATTCCGACAACCAGTGAAAACAGGGCGGCGATCAAACTCAATTCGAGGGTGGCCGGCAGCCGTTCGGCAAACAAATCGTTGACAGGACGGCCGAGACGGTAGGAGATGCCAAATTTTCCTTGGAGCGTATTCCAGGCAAATCGGGCAAATTGGACAATCACCGGGTCGTTCAAACCCAGTTCTTCACGCATCCGTTCCATGTCGGCAATGCTGGTATCCTGGCCGACCATCTGGGAAACCGGATCTCCCACATAGCGAAACAGGGTAAACGCCACCAACGCGACTGCGAGCATGACAATAAATGATTGGAATATGCGACGAATGATTAATGCTATCATTTCGTGTTTATTAAAATAGTTGAATCGTAAAACAGTCAACCAAATATCAAGAAAAAACCCGGAACCGGGCTCAATCGGACCGGATTCCGGGTATGCTGAATCATGCTATGCTACTCGATAACGACGTGACGCCATTTAAACTCGTTGTCGGGACGTTGTTTGAGCTGCACTTTGTTGTTGACCCCCCAGGCCAGGGCCTGTTGATGCAGGGGCACATATGCGACGTCTTCGATGGTCATGGCCCAGGCTTGCTCAATCATGGCATCGCGTTTGGCCTGATCGGTTTCGCTGTTAATTTTTACGGTCAGCTTGTCCACTTCGGGGTTGCAGTAGCCACCGATATTAAACTTGCCTTCTCCGGTATCTTTGGGGCAATGGTGTAAAAAATTAAGTGGATTATAGGAGTCGAAGCTGCCCGGTGTCCAGCCCAGCAGGTAGAAACTGGTATCACGTTTGGGTGCCAGAATTTTTCCGAAATATTTTGCTTTGGGTTGGGCCAGCAGATTAACTTTAATCCCAACTTTGGCCAGCATGGATACCGCAGCCAGACAAATTTGTTCGTCATTGACATAACGATTATTGGGACAGTCCATGCTGACTTCGAAACCGTCCGGATAACCGGCTTCGGCTAAAAGTTTTTTGGAGGCTTCCGGATCATAGGGAAGTCGTTTGAATTTCGGATTTCCACCACCATGCACGCCAGGTGCGACCATCATGGCAGACGGTTCAGACAACCCACGCATGACTTTCTTTTTAATCGCTTCGGTATCGATAGCCTGGTAGAAGGCCTGGCGGACTCTTTTATCTTTGAACGGATTTTTGCCTTTGATATTGGAATACAGTAACTCATCGCGGTATTGATCCATTCCCAGAAAGATTGTGCGCAATTCCGGCCCCACCAGCATGCGGGTGGCGGCATTGCCATCGACGCGCTTCATATCCTGCACGGGGATGGGATAGGCCATGTCGACCTGGCCGGACAACAGGGCCGCAACCCGGGTGGCGTCATTACCGATCGGGGTGAAGATAACTTCGGTGACATTGTGGATTTTGCTTTCGTTGCCCCACCAGTTAGGATTGACTTTGCAAACGGTTTTGACACCGGGTTCCTGACTTACCAATATAAAGGGTCCGGTGCCGTTGGCATGGCGGGTGGCATAATTTTCTTTATCCGAGTTTGCCAATTGCGGGGTGACTGCATTGTTCTTTTCCGTCCAGCTTTTGGACATGATGTACCAGGTGGCCCATTCCACGTGAAGAATCGGATTGGGTGCCTTGGTGATAAAATCCACCGTATGGTCATCCACTTTGACAACCTGGGTGTCGGCCGAAAGCCTGACCCTTAAGTCTGAATCCGGATGGCGCACCCGGGTAGCGGAAAAAACGACGTCATCGGCGGTAAACGGGGTGCCGTCGTGGAATTTGACGCCTTTGCGCAGGTAAAAACGCCAGCGGGTCGGTTCCATCACTTCCCAGCGTTCAGCCAGCGACGGTTCGATTTCAAGATTGGGCCCGCGTCGAATCAATCCC
>JASFSK010000175.1:0-8364 GCA_050114455.1 Desulfobacterales bacterium
GCAAATTGGCGGCGCCGGCCTGGACGTATATGAAACCGAACCAATGCCCGCCGAAAGTCCGTTGCGCAAGCTGGAAAATGTGATCCTGTCACCTCACAGTGCCGGTGAACCGAATGGCTTATTCTATCACAACCTGCGTTTCAAATTCTTTGCCGAAAATATCTCGCGCGTTCTTGATGGCAAACCGCCCCGCAATGCCTTGAATGATCCCCTTGGAACAAGCACTAAACCAGTCAGCCGAATCAGCCCGGTTATATTGCCGGAAGGATATAAAGGTAAAATTCTTCTGGTATCGGTCAGCGGAGATGGAATTGAAAACACCGTCCTGCTCCGATCCGGTGATCTGTGGCACCGGGATATTTTGCGCAACACCAAAGCAGAAATCAAGAATCTCGGGTTGCAAAACATACAGGTTCACCAACTCGGAGGTGCCCATGTTCGCTTCGAATCGGATGGGACGATAACGATTTTCGGCATAAGCCAGGAATTCGGCGCTTGCGACAAGGAGTACGCCGCAAAACTCGTGCAGGCGGCGTTTCCGGAAAGGCGCGTCAAGGTCAGAAGTTAAATGTGAGTTTCTAGCACGCCCCACAACCAGCATTAAAAATAACACCATAGATGAGCAAAAAGCTCAATCAGTGGTTATTTGTTGTTCGTTATTGGAATATGATGATTCTTCCAACTTATAATTCAATTGTAGATGAAATATAAGAATAGATCTTATTCCTCTGAAACAATTCCCCATTGGCTAAAACGAACAACTGCCAATCGGGTTTTAACTCGATTGGGGTAGCACTAATTGTGCAAGGTTCAATGCCCCGCACCCATTGTAGAACGTCTGAATCGACGCATGCCGTCCAGCCAGCGATCATAGTCCGAAATCTTGCGCGACATGTAAAGGCGTACCCTCTCGTGGGGCAAAATCAAAAAGGTCTCTTCGGCAAGGCCGGCAATCACACTATCGGCAACTTCCTCCGGGGTCAAGATACCGTCGACGCCCTGGGGTCCGCCATCTTCGACATCGCCGATCATTTGGGTCGCCACAGCCTGAGGACAGATTACCGATACCTTGATACCGTCGTCCCCGTGGGTGATCGCCAATGATTCGGCAAAGCCGATGGCTGCATGTTTGGTCGTCGAATATGAGGCCGACCCGATTTGGTTGAGCAAGCCGGCGGCGGACACCGTGTTGAGCAGGTATCCTTCGCCCCGTGCAATCATTTCCGGCAGTACGGCTCGGGCTGCGTAAACATGAGCCATCACATTGATATTCCATGCTTTTTGCCAGTTTTCGTTGGGACAACTGGTGGCTTTCCAATCCGGCTCATCCATAAAGGCCACGCCGGCGTTCGAACAAAATAAATCGATTGGACCATATAGTTTCTCGGTTTCCTGCACGGCCCGGACGATGTCGGATTCCTTGGAAACATCGGCCACCACGGCTGATCCGCCGATATCTGCCGCGACTCTCCCGGCGCCATCAGCATCAATGTCCACCACTGCTATCCCACGAGCACCTTCGTGCTTAAACCGGCGACAAAGTGCGGCGCCGATTCCATTGCCGCCGCCTGTCACAAGAATTACTTTATCTTTAACCCGCATCGAGTATATCCCCGCAACCGGCATCCCGGGTGAACAAAAATGCTCAATTATATGATCATCACCTGTTTGAGAATTTCAATACTGTCGATCACCTTACCGGCGCCCAGTGCAACCGTTGTAAGTGGATCTTCGGATATATTGATCGGCAGGTTGGTTTTTTCAGTGAGAAGCTTGTCCATATTTTTCAACAATGCACCGCCGCCGGTTAAGACGATTCCCTTGTCGGTGATATCGGCAGCCAACTCCGCCGGGGTATGCTCCAATACGGCATTGACAGCCTCTACAATCGCATCGGTCTGTTCCATAATAGCCAACCTGATCTCTTCTGAATCGATGGTCAAGGTCTTGGGTATTCCCGCAATCAGGTCTCTGCCCCTGACTTCTATGTTTTCCATATTCTCGAGATCGGGGTATGCGTTTCCTATGGTATTTTTTATAATTTCAGCGGTCCTTTCACCGATGAGCAGATTATAATTCCGCCGGATATACTTTGAAATCGCGGCATCCATTTTATCTCCGGCAACTTTAATCGACTGGCTGTAGACAATTCCAGCCAGGGAGATAAGCGCAACCTCCGTCGTGCCGCCGCCGATATCAATCACCATATTTCCGATCGGTTCTGTAAATGGGAGATTGGCCCCGATGGCTGCGGCCATGGCTTCTTCAATTAGAAACACTTCGCGGGCCCCAACGGATTCGGCTGCTTCCCTGACGGCACGCCGTTCGACCGGAGTAATTCCCGACGGCACCACGATGACCATCCGAGGCCGAACAAATCTCCGCCGATTATGCACTCGGCGAATGAAGTATCTCAGCATCGCCTCGGTTACTTCAAAGTCTGCAATCACGCCATCCCCCATTGGGCGGATGGCCACGATGTTGCCGGGGGTCCTTCCCAGCATGTTTTTGGCTTCGAGACCAACCGCCAGAATGCGGTTTCTGGCGCCACGATCCGTTCGAATCGCCACAACGGATGGTTCATTCAAGACGATGCCCTCACCTTTCATCCATACGAGGGAATTGGCCGTTCCAAGGTCGATTGCCAGGTCATTTGAAAATAACCCCAAAACTGTATTAAAAATAGAACTCATAATTCCTCATTGTATTCCGAAACAGATGGAATCGGGCAAATACGCACAATTTTCAGATGACAACCGGAAGCAGTCATTGTCGATTGATAGGGTTTTGGGTGGAAAAATATGATGACATCAGAATGGGTATTAGGCAAAACGTTTGGATTTTAGTGTGGATTTCAGTACTTTGCAATCTTTAAGCCCCGCATGTTCACACTCGACCACTTGGCGATTCTAACATAACGATCCCGTCTTTCCAGTTGAGATCTTCGGTCTTTTTGACCCCTTCTTTCAGGACCTTTGTAGCGGATTCGATGAATGCCGAATAATCTGCGTCTACTTTTTCCGGATCGCCTGTCGGAAGAATTGCGTTGCATTGCATTCATTAGGGTTCGCTCCATTGGTATAGAGCGGAGATTTATATTGCAAGCGCTGCCGACAACCGCGGTCGGTCAGCTAATACTCAATGGTACCCCAAAGGTCACAACTCTACTTTTACCATAAATTTCAAAATTTTCAATAATATAATCCAATTTCCAGTGATCTGACGGCGGGCGGAGAATATCTGGGGGTACCCATCACGATGCACGGACTATCGGCGGCACAAGAAAACCGAATTGATCCAGATGTTATCATCCGCATACTCCAACGCAATGGGTGAACCTCGAGAGCTTTTAACGCGGTTTGACCTCATAGCCGGGTTCTTCCGGCTCGTCATCGGTCATCTGAGCGGGAAAGCCAGTGCCCAAAACCTGGATGTCGCAGGCTTGTTCCATACGCTTAATGATATTCGGAGAGAACTCGCGCGGTCCGTAGCGATCTTGGCCATCCTTGAATATTTTTACCACCAGCGGGGATATTTCTACCGGAACCTTATGATCTTGGGCGAGTTTGTCAAAAAGTCCGACGTCTTTAACGACCAGATCCATAGTGAAATTTATGTCGCGGCTGCCGTTTAGAATTACCTGGGATTCGGTTTCATGGACAAAGGAGTTGCCGGAAGATATACGGATGGCTTCGTAAGTTGTGTTCATATCCATGCCGGCTTTTTTAGCAACCGTAAACGCCTCTGCCAGCGCAGCAAGGTGAACCGTGCACAGATAATTGGTTACGACTTTTAGGACCGAAGCTGAACCGAGCGGCCCAGTATGCAGGATGCGACGTCCCATGGCGGTCAAAATAGGCAGAACGCGTTCAAACACGTCTCGTTCACCGCCGGCAAAAATGGAAATATTACCGGTGGCAGCACGATGGCACCCCCCTGAGACAGGACAATCCATGGCCATCGCCCCTTTTGCTTCAACGATACGTGCCAGGCGGACAACTTCGGATTCGTCCGTGGTGCTCATTTCCAGCCAGATCTTCCCGCTGCTCAAACCAGCGATGACACCGTCTTTGCTTTCCATTACCGTAGCACACACGGCAGGTGACGGCAGGCAGGTTATGATCATATCAACCTTTTCAGCCATTTCCTTTGGTGAGGTCGCGATTGTTGCTCCCTGATCGGCAAATGACTGGACCAGCCGGTCGTCAAGATCGCGGACAGTAAGATTAAATCCATTTCGCAGTAAGCTGCCGGCCAATTTGCCGCCGACATTTCCAAGGCCGATAAAACCGATTTTCATGGGGTTTCCTCAATGATTTATAGTCAAAAATTTATTATAACTTGTGTTGTTCCTGGATCCGGTAAAAGTCCGGTGTTTTCCGAACAAAGGATTTGTAGGACAACTATATGATCAACCTGGAACACTATTTCTTCCCGACCGGGCAGGAAAGTTCGCAAAGCCGGCAGAATTGGATTGCCCCCACCGGTTCTTCCTGACCTTCCAGCTGAATCATTGTCTTGTCTTCAATATTTTTTTCTGTTTCGGGGCGACAGGTTTCCCTGTCATACATTCCGTCTTTTCCAGGCAACGTAACCATTCCCATTTCAATTGGAAAATGGGCGGCGCTGGCAAATGCGTTCCGGGGGCAGACCCGGCGGCAGGGTGCGTCGCAACCGTCGCAGGGATCGTAAATCACCGGACCGGTGGACGTCAGCTCTTCATCGAACAATAAGGACGATACTCGGACCCTCGGGCCGTATTCGGGCGTCACCAAAAGATTGTTCTTGCCGATGCAGCCAAAACCGGCCAGTACGCCTGCATCTTTATAAAAAATACCCCCTTTTTCCAGGTGATAGGGCAACAGGTGCGACGAAAGTGCGAATTCTGTATTTGCCCAATCGGACGTCTCCTCAAGGATTTCCTGAAGCATACGGCAGCCGGCGCTCTCCCTGTCCTCATCTTTTTGGATCCACCAGTCCAGCTGGGGGTTGTCCTCTGTATGGGCTAAGGCAATGACCAGGGCCGATCTGGCCTTTGGAGGCCAGGCAACTTCTCCGGGCTTGACGCCTTCGGCAAAATCCCGTGATCCGACACCTTGATTGGGTTGAATTTTTGTATAGATGTCGTGAGAAGGTGATTTTTTTAGCAGTTCGACCGAAGCGATGCCGGCGAGCGATGCCCCCAAAGATTTAGCTTTGCTGATGACCTGATCTGAAACAGCCATGGTTTCGGCCTGACCCATTGATGCCTCCTTTTTCTCGGATTTTATAACTCACCCATCGTTTCTGTATGTTCATTTCCGGGACATGTTAGTCCGTCGAATCCCTCGATGTCAACGAAAATCAGGATCGATTTTCTTGAAAGCAAAAATTGAATAAATCAAAAAAATACTTCGACCTCGACAAACGCCTGTTTATGATTTAACTTTTGCTGGTCAAACATTTGACGACAAACAACTACCAGAGAAAAAGGATGGAAAAATACGATGGCCGCCAAAAAAACTTCCCGCTATGAAAGTCCCTGTACCAAATACACGTATGATCCGGAAGCGGGCGACTACGAGCGCAATATCCCCCCGGGCACGCCTTTCGAAGACCTGCCCGATGATTGGTGCTGCCCGGAATGCGGAGCCGAAAAAGAGTTTTTTGAGGAACTGGACGACTGAAGATTCAGCGTACCCAGAAACCATATTTGTGATTGGTACCTGAATATTGCAGGATTCAGGTGATAAAAAAACCGACGGCTCCCTGATAAGGACTTTCAAAGAGCCGTCATTAGTTATTTTAAGACGCAAAGTGCTCGCTATTTTCCGAATACCGACTTGTGCCATTTCTTGTATTCGGACAAATTATCGCCTGTTATAAGATAGGATGGCGTGTAGATAATATTGTCTTTAGGATCGACGGTTGGATCAAAACCCAGGAGATACAACGTTATGTCCTGTCTATAGCCCGTATATCTTTATGAGCGAAATCCCGGAAGAAACCCAACGAACCTGAGGTTGCAATGAAGGGCGGTTAACCGATTCGAGTAATCAAAAACCGGTGCTGTAGTCCGATGATTGCACACGCAGCAAGCACCATTATAAGGCCATATATTACCAAATTTCGGCTGCTTAATACCTATGAGCAATCTCTCTGAATCAGCGAATTCCAGCTGGAAGCCTGAGCCGCCGCTGCTCGAAGCTGCTATTTTTTAATAGATGCCCGCCTTTACAAGCAGGTCATAGACACCGATACTGTCAAGATATTTTTTTATAAACTCCATGACAGTCGGCTGATACGGCCTAAAATGATTCTTTTTATAAAACATTCCCGCCTCCCTTAGGGTTCTGTCGCCTTTGCGGTTGTTACAGCTCACACATGATGTTACCGTGTTTTCAAAAGTGTTCTTGCCTCCTTTCGACTGAGGAAAAACATGGTCGATGTTAAGGTTTTTTTTGGTTCCGCAGTAGACACACTCGAAATCATCGCGAACCATCACATTTTTTTTGGACCATGTAACCGCCTTTCGGTATATCTGCCTGACCAGATAAACAAGACGCAGAATCAGCGGCACAGCAATATCTCTGCTAACGGTTCTTATCAATTTTTCTGAATACTTCTCAACCGTCACCTTTCCTTTGGCAATCAGCTTTAAGGCTCTACGCACAGAGATACTGTTAATGTAGGAATAATCATGGTTTAAAAGTATTACCTGCATAACTTACCGCCTTATTTCCTTGATTTTTATAATTGAAACTATGAAGAATTCTCCTTAAGTTAAAATTCAGCACGCCTTTAATGTCGCCATTTTCCGCTTATCGATCTTTGTCCCGGTCGACTGTGAAATACAACCCCTTACCAGAGTTTAAAATTATTTTTCGTTGGTTCTCCATCTGGAAATCGGAATGGTAAGGGAAGTTGGCGGTGTTTACATACTTTTCCAGAACTGGTTTCTTGATCATCAAAATTTGAAATCGAGATGCCCAGCAACCTGACTTTTTTAGACCCTGCTTCAGTTTTAGCTAGCAGTGGCCTGATGTACTTAACAATTACCGAAGCACTGTCTGGCGGCTCCTCTACCGTCACACTTCGTGTAGTGGATTGAAAATCAAAATATTTCACCTTCAGAGTGATCGTGCGTCCTTTGGCATCCCGTTTCATCAACAAGTTTTCTAATTTAGCGGCAATATCACCCAGTATCTCGAGCATCAGGTCTGTATCGTCGATGTCCTCTGATAAGGTTGTCTCCTTGCCAATCGATTTTCTAATCCTGTCGGGCGCCACCGGTCTTTGGTCCTTTCCGTGGGCAATGTCATAAAAATAGCTGCCGGACTTTCCAAAAAACTGTATTAATTGCTCCTTTTTGTATTTCTTAAGATCAGCGCCGGTTCTAATCCCCAGGCTGAGCATTTTTTCTTCAGTGACTTTCCCGACCCCAAAAAATTTTCTGATTGGCAATTTGTCAATAAACGCCTCTGCCATATCCGGGGTGATCACTGTAATGCCGTCGGGTTTGTTCATATCCGATGCAACCTTCGCAATGAACTTATTGAAAGAGACACCAGCAGAAGCCGTCAATTTTCCGGTGCGCTGATATATCTTTTTCTTTATTTCCCGAGCAATCAAAGTGGCCGAGGGCATTCCTTTGTAGTTTTCGGTCACATCGAGAAAGGCCTCATCCAGGGACAACGGTTCGACCAGGTCCGTATATTCACAGAAGATTTCCCTAATTTGGGCTGAAACGGCGCGATAGACATCAAATCTTGTCCGGATGAACACCGCATCGGGACATAGCCTGTATGCTGTTGAGGATGCCATCGCAGAGTGAACACCAAATTTTCTGGCTTCATAAGAACACGCGGCCACAACCCCACGCGAATGCGGATCGCCACCCACGATGACGGGTTTTCCCCTTAGCCCGGGTCGGTCTCTCTGCTCGACGGAGGCATAAAAAGCATCCATATCGATATGAATTATTTTGCGGATCGGTTGCATTTCCTGTTTCAAACTTTAGGCCACGGAATCTTTTAAAAATTCAGCGTATCTTAGCGAACAGGGAGTATTGGTTTCGATATTATCACAAAAACGAAGGTTGTTGTCATAATAGCCTCAATATTTTTGATTGTATAGTGAAATGGATTAAATAAAAATAAGAAGTCCCAGCGAAGTTTCACCGGGACTTTAATATTGTGCCTGGGGGAAAGAATCGAACTGCCGACACGGGGATTTTCAGATCAAATGGGCGAATCGCGCTCCAGACAGTATCCATTTTCAGGAGCCGGCTAATCCTTCTGGTGTGTAAACCATTCCTTCTTTCATCACTGCCTTTACTTCACTCAGAGAATCAGGATATTTAAAGGGATTGCCATCCAGCGCCAC
>JASFSK010000176.1:0-8363 GCA_050114455.1 Desulfobacterales bacterium
TTCATACTTTTAAGCAATTCATTGGAGTCACGGCGGATGTTTCGGACGGAAACCTTGTAATCTTCACAAATTTTTCGCACAATTTTGACGAGCTCTTTGCGACGTTCTTCGGTGAGAGCCGGTATCGATATTCGAATGATTTTCCCATCATTGGATGGCGTCAGTCCCAGATCCGATTTCAGTAGGGCCTTTTCAATATCTTTGATGACAGAAATATCCCAGGGTTGAATCGTGATCAGGCGGCTCTCGGGAACGGCAAGGGTGGACATCTGGTTCAATGGTGTGGGCGTACCATAGTAATCGACTTTTATACCGTCGAGGATGGACAATGACGCCCGTCCGGTTCGCACCCGCTTCAATTCGTTTCTTAAGGCAGTTACAGATTTGCCCATACTTTCTCTGGTTTCGTCATATATGGAATCAATCATAGAAAATTACCTCATTTTAGGTTCGACTTTTAAATTTTACAACCCCGATGAATTTTGATGAAAACATCATAATCATCGGCTCGACCGGGGATCATTTCTGTACAGGTCTAATACGAGAGGCACAAAAAAAGGAACTGAAAGCGAGCATTCAACTAATGATCGATCAGCGTCCCGATTTCCTCGCCACAGACAAATCGTTTAATATTCCCTTTGGTTTTTAATTTAAAAACGGTAAGGGGTAGTTTGTTATCCATGGCGAGAGAGATCGCGGTCATGTCCATGACCCGCAATTGATTTTCCAGAACTTCCATATAGCTAATACGTTTCAATAGCTTTGCATTTAAATCCTTGGTGGGATCCGCGTCGTAAAGTCCATCGACCTTGGTGGCTTTAATGAGAATTTCAGCATGGATTTCCTGGGCCCTGAGCACCGCCGCGGTATCGGTAGTAAAATACGGGTTTCCAGTCCCGGCACCGAAAATGACGGCCCGGCCTCGCTCAAGATGACGATTGGCCCGTCGCATAATGTAAGGCTCTGCAACCTCGTGCATCGAGATAGCTGTCTGCACTCTGGTTTCCACGCCTGATTTTTCCAGTGCGTCTTGCAGGGCCAGGCTGTTTATGACCGTTGCCAGCATCCCCATATGATCGGCCGAAGTTCGATCCATTCCGTAGGAACTCGCTGCAATGCCCCGGAATATATTTCCACCGCCGACAATGATGCCGATTTGAACACCTAATTCAACCACCGAACGAATTTCGTCGGCCACGAATTTGATCATGTCGGGACTGATACCGAAACTCTGTTCCCCCATGAGAGCTTCGCCGCTGAGTTTTACGGCGATTCGCTTATATCTGGGTTTTTCCACCTGTTGCCTAGTGCTGCCTGAATTGAGTTTAACTATTAATTGAACTGGCCGATCTGAAAACGTACGAATCGCTTGATCGTAATATTTTCTCCAATTTTAGCAATCATTTCATTCAACAAATCTTCAATCGTCAAATCCGGATCGCGCACATATGCCTGCTTGAGCAGACAATTTTCAGTGAAAAATTTCTTCATTTTCCCTTCGACTATTTTGGCAATCACGTTTTCAGGTTTTCCCGTTTCAAGGGCCTGACTCTTGTAGATTTCTTTTTCACGGTTAACAATATCTTCCTCAAGATCTTCAGCCTGGATGCCGAGTGGGTTGGTGGCGGCGATGTGCATCGCGATGTTTTTCGCGAAACCGACAAAATCTTCGTTTTTTGCGACAAAATCCGTTTCGCAATTAACTTCAACCAATACACCCAATTTGCCTCCCATGTGGATATAAGATTGAATGGTACCTTCCGACATCGCTCGACCGGCTCGTTTCTGGGCGGTCGCCAGTCCTTTTTTTCTTAAAAAATCAACGGCTTTATCAACATCTGAGTCGCACTCTACCAGCGCCTGTTTGCAATCCATCATTCCTGCACCGGTTTTTTCCCTCAGCTGTTTTACCATCGTGGCACTAATTGTTGTCATTTTGTTCTCCTGTCATTTCAGCTTCGCCAGCGTCTTCTGATTCACTTCCTTTAACTTCCGCTGCTGCTTCCGAAAGGTCAGCCGCCTCAGTGGATTCAGCTTCCGAACGCTTGATAATTTCTACAACGGGACCTTCTGTTCCGTCTGATATGATTTTGCGTTCACCCGGCTTTAACTCGGCACTTATGGTTGTTACTTCGGACTCCTCTTCGACCTCTTTATCGGCCTCGGCCTGTTGTCTCTCGGCTAAGCGTTCCTTTCCCTCAATGCAGGCATCGGCCATTTTTGAAGTAAGTAAACGAATGGCCCTGATGGCATCATCATTGCCGGGTATGATGTAATCGATATCATCCGGGTCGCAATTGGTATCCACAATCGCAATGATCGGTATGTTAAGCCGACGCCCCTCGCGGACGGCAATGGCTTCATTTTTGGGATCTACCACAAACATCGCTCCGGGTAGGCCGTTCATGGTACGAATTCCGCCGAGGTTGTTATCGAGCTTGACTCGCGCCTTGCCTAGTTTGAGTCTTTCTTTCTTTGGAAAAAGCTCTATGGACCCATCGTTCTGGATATTGTTGAGATAGTTTAGCCGATCGATGCTTTGACGAATCGTTTGAAAATTGGTCAGCATTCCGCCGAGCCATCGATTGTGGACATAAAACATCTCGCAACGATTGGCTTCCTCGTAGATCGAATCGCGTGCTTGTTTTTTAGTTCCAACGAAAAGGACCGGCTTGCCCTCAGCCACAGTATTTACGATAAAGTCGTAAGCGGTTTTGAACATCCGCACAGTTCTCTGTAGATCGATAATGTAAATACCATTTCTGGCTCCAAAAATATAAGGCTTCATTTTCGGATTCCAGCGTTTTGTCTGATGACCGAAATGCACGCCGGCCTCCAGCAGTTCTTTCATGGTTACATAGGCCATAATGTTCTCCCTTTTTTGATGGTTTTTCCACCGCCATCATCATTCCTGGATCCGACTTTCACTGAAAGCACCGGGAAACAGGTCCAATGGCGTGGGTGTTATAAAAATCTTTCTTAATAGCAAATAAAATTATCGCTCGCAACACTTTTCTTCACTTTAGTGCCAAGCATCAAATATTCCGTAACCAGCTCCCAATTCGCGGCAGCCCGCAGCCTCTCTGGACCGATGGCCAATGAAATATGACGGAAAAACCTGATAAGCTCTGATGGGCGGCAATCCACAACGTGCAGCCGTGAATCAGCGACCACCAGCAGATCTGTGGGTATGAGCAAGCCCCCTCGCAGGGGCCAGAGCTCTGCTCTGCTGGTGATCGCTGATTTTTAAAAGAATTTTGGCTTCATGGTCCTTTTTTCTGAAAACGTATGCCATTGCAAGCTCTGATAAGACCATTAATAGGAATGCTTAAATCTGCCCTGTCTATTTAGATATGCTGGCACGCTGATCGTAAGCCCAAGCAAAAACGCTAAAAAGGAGTCAAAATTCTTTTGATTAACTCCCTTCATAAGCCATCCCGCCAAGGCGGGTTGGCTTATGAAGGGAGTTATCCCTTTTTCCTAAACCAGACGACCCGGTCATGCCCACCATAATCCTTGGTGTGGTTGAAATCATCATAAAAACCGCAATCGGATACCAACTCGAAAACTTCGTTTTTCTGATCATGACCAATTTCCAGTATCATCACACCATGAGGTTTAAGGTATTTGTGGGCGGTGTCGATGATTCTTCTGAAACAGGACAGCCCATCTCTATCACCGTTGAGAGCCATGTGCGGTTCAAACAAGTAAATTTCCGGCTGCAGATTGCCAATGACATGGTTGGGAATGTAGGGCGGGTTGGATAAAATCATTTCAAATCCGGATTTTTCCGGATTGATCGGCATCAACCAATCACCGACAAAGAAATGAATCCTGTCGGACAATCCGTGTCGGTCTGCATTTCTGTTGGCCAGTTCAGCGGCCCCTATATAGAGATCGGAGGCAAAATACACATGTCGGGGCTCCTGGGACGCCAGTGCCAGGACAATTGCCCCTGACCCAGTTCCAAGATCAAGGATGCGCTGCGAATCTTGTGACGGAATCTTCGACAGGAGATCCAGGGCGACTTCCACCAGGCATTCGGTCTCCGGTCTCGGTATCAAGACATCTCGAGTGATTTTGAGATCCATGGACCAAAATTCTTTGCCGCCTAAAATATAGGCAACCGGCTCACGGCTTATTCGGCGTTGGATTAGAATTTTAAATGCGTTCAATTCTTCTGCGATCAACGGCTGGTCGTAATTCAGATACAGATCTATCCGTTTGACCCCCAATGCATGAGCAAGCAGTATTTCACCGGTTGCCCGGGGGCTGTCGATATCACGGGATTTTAGATAAGAAGTCGCCCAGCGGATGAGCTTGATGATAGTCCATTGGGAATTGCCGGTGGCCTGGATTTTTTTTTGAGGCATGGACTGAGATTGAACTATATTTTGATCTTGTAATTGTTTCAGCAGAATACTGACTTACCCATGTAATCTCGAATTGACCGTTGAATATTACAGGTTGCTAGATTTCAGGTTTCGGGTGTCAGAAAGACGAGTCGCTCTATCCTGACACCTAAACACTGACACCTGAAACCACCAGCATCTGACAGCATAATGTTAGACAGCTATAGACTAAGCGTCTAGGGCTGACAAACCGAAATTCAAGCCTGATCCGCATTCTGGAGTGCCTGGGTTTGATAATAAGTTGCCAGGTTATCGATGATTTCGTCTATGTCGCCTTGTAGGATATTTTCCAGTTTGTAAAGTGTAAGACCGATCCGGTGATCGGTCACCCTGCCTTGGGGGAAATTGTAGGTCCGTATTCTGCCGCTGCGGTCTCCGGTACCCACCTGGCTTTTGCGCTCTTCGGACCGCTTTAGGTTCTGCTCCATAATCATTTGATCCAGCAGTCGTGCCCGCAAGACCTTCATGGCTTTCAGCTTGTTTTTAAGTTGCGACTTTTCATCCTGGCAGGTAACCACCAGGCCCGTAGGCAGATGGGTAATGCGCACGGCCGAATCGGTGGTGTTCACGCTCTGTCCGCCCGGTCCAGTGGATCGATAAACATCGATTTTAAGTTCGGATGAATCAATTTCAACGTCGACCTCGTCCGCCTCTGGCAGGACGGCCACGGTCACAGCGGAGGTGTGGATGCGCCCCTGGGTCTCGGTAGTGGGCACACGCTGCACGCGATGGGTGCCACTCTCGTATTTAAATACGCTGTAGGCGCCTTTGCCTTGTATCATGGCAATCACTTCTTTTAAGCCGCCGACACCGGTTGGATGATGGGTTATGACCTCAATTTTCCAGTTGCGGCCCTCCGCATAGCGGCTGTACATCCGGTAAAGATCACCGGCAAACAAGGCTGCCTCTTCTCCCCCGGTTCCTGCCCGAATTTCGACAATAACATTTTTATCATCATTGGGATCTTTGGGCAGCATAAGCTTTTTAAGTTCGGTCTCAAGGCTTTCCTGTTCCCGGCTCAAGGCGGTTATCTCATCACGGGCCAGGTCCTTTATATCAGGATCGGAATCCTTTAGTAGCTCCTGGCTTTCGTCAAGATCGTGCAGCGTTTGCTTGTAACGGCGATAGACCGAAACAATTTTGTTCAATTCGCCATGCTCGCGCACATAGGTCTGATAGGCATTGCGATCATTCACAATTTTAGGATCGCTCAAATACTTTTCGACCTCATTGAAGCGCTCTTCCACGCCCTTTAATTTGTCAAACATTGGTCTTGGTATCCACTTAGAGCGTTTGGCAGACTAAGATTTCGCTATCGGCAGTTTTGCGATGCCATGTTAAATAGTATTAACATTCCAGCTGGTTTATTTCAAACGCTCTAATATCTGAAACGGCAGCCCGACAATTGAATCACCGGGCTGCCGGTGTTTTGAACTTAATTATTAGTGGTTCCGATGGTGTCTTGCAGAAGAGGTCTCCGGCCGCTATACCATAAAGTATGGTCTTTCTATTATGCCTTTACCATCCTCGGGTGAATGTGGCTGGCCGGGTATTTTCTCTGCAAAGTGAGGTGACGGGCGGGGTGAAACTACGTGGGTTTCGTTTGATTTTGAAACTTTTCATATTTTTTCCGAAACCGTTCAATACGGCCCGCTGTGTCGACTAATTTTTGTTTGCCGGTAAAGAAAGGATGACATTTGGAGCATATTTCAACACGGATATCAGACTTGGTCGAACCGACTTCGATCTCGTTGCCGCAGGCACATCGGATTCCGGTCTCAGTATAATCTGGATGAATACCGTTTTTCATTGTATTTTCAACCCCTTAACGTTAGCTAATTCGGAACTTCTGCTATGCCTCTACGGGCACAGAAATTTAATCCCCGAGTTTCCGAATTTACCTCGAGGATTTAAAATGAAAAATTGATGCTTATATACAGTGAAATGAGGAATATGTCAATTGCGATGTTTAGGCGTTCATGGAATTTAAAAATGCTTTGTTGTCTTTGGTCCCACGCATTTTTTCGAGTAAGAATTCCATACTATCCACAGTATTTAGCGTGGTTAACAGTTTGCGCAATATCCAGACACGGTTTAACCGCTCGTCGTCTAACAGCAATTCTTCCTTGCGCGTGCCCGACCGCTTGATGTCAAAGGACGGAAATACACGCTTGTCGGCCAGTTTGCGATCCAGCTGAATTTCGGCATTTCCCGTTCCTTTAAATTCTTCGAAGATAACCTCGTCCATGCGGCTGCCGGTGTCGACCAATGCGGTGGCCATGATCGTGAGACTGCCGCCTTCTTCGATATTTCGAGCTGCCCCGAAAAACCGTTTGGGCCGTTGAAGTGCATTGGAATCCACACCACCTGACAGGATTTTGCCACTGGGTGGAACGACCGAGTTATAAGCCCTGGCCAGCCGGGTAATACTGTCGAGCAGAATGACAACGTCCTTTTTATGTTCGACCAACCGTTTGGCTTTTTCAATGACCATCTCGGCAACCTGGACATGTCTTTCTGCCGGCTCGTCAAAGGTAGAGCTAATCACCTCCGCATCCACCGTTCGCTGCATGTCGGTCACTTCTTCGGGGCGCTCGTCGATCAGTAGAACAAATGGAACCACATCCTTGTGGCTGGCGATGATTGAATTGGCAATCGCCTGCAGCAACATGGTTTTGCCAGATCTCGGCGGGGAAACAATCAATCCTCTTTGGCCAAATCCGATGGGTATCATCAAGTCCATGATACGGGTGGAAAAATTATCGGCATCGACTTCGAGCGTAATCTTGCGTTCAGGATACAGTGGGGTCAGATTGTCGAAAAGAATCTTGTCCCGGGCGACTTCAGGATCCTCGTAATTAACGGCCTCAACTTTTAACAGTGCAAAATATCTTTCCGATTCCTTCGGTTGTCGAATCTGTCCTGAAATGGTATCTCCGGTTCTCAGGTTGAATCGGCGTATTTGAGATGGCGATACATAAATGTCGTCCGGACCCGGCAGGTAATTTGAATCCGGAGATCTCAAAAATCCGAATCCGTCCGGCAAAATTTCGAGGGTACCTTCACCAAAAATAAGGCCATTTTTTTCTATTTGGGACTGAAGCAAGGCAAACATCAGTTCCTGTTTTCGCATTCCGGCGGCGCCCTCGACTTTCAATCGTTTGGCCATCTGGGTCAGTTCGCTGATTTTTTTCTCTTTAAGTTCAGCAATGTTCATTAGGTTATTCCCTTTAATCTTTTTCATCAAATCAACCCAATCCGATTACTCAATAATTTAATTAAATGCTTATGTAAAATTTAAATCCAGAAAACAGACAAATTGAATGAGTGAAATTCATGCGAATATGACAGCTGTAGTTAACTCAGCCTTTATTTGGCATAGTATTCTGGACGTATTTAGTTTTTAAGACCGGCAAAACAGAAAAGGTGTTCTAAACGAATCTGTAATTTCCTAAACGGTGATTAACTGATTGGATCCATGCCGGTTGTTAAGGAGGAATTGAGTGTTAAGTGAACTATTTTAGAAGAAAGTAAGGTATCCTCTTTTTTATGGCGGGTTCCACATACCTTAATTTTTTTTATAATTAATTAATATTACATAATTCTCTGTATGTCAAGCGCTTTGATGGCTTTTTGACTCAATTCACAAGCCACCCCGATTTCGCGGGATGAGAATTAAAAAGGTTGTGCCGTTACCGCGAGGGCATTCTTGATGGAGCAAACCCGATCAATGCCGCCGGCTTATGAATTGAGAGCATTTAATGGCGATTATTTGAAAAATGGCCTGATTCGTGCCATAAACATTGGTATCAAAAATATATCGCCGCTTTTGAGAACCCAGTGACGAGGTCAGGTTGATGCACCTTCCTTTCGATACAAGCCTTTTTCCCCATACAAACGGTGTCTTCATCGTTGGTGGTTCTATTCGCGATCTTCTGTGCAACCGAACAC
>JASFSK010000177.1:0-8260 GCA_050114455.1 Desulfobacterales bacterium
GAAAAGCCGAATTTGATCTAGCGCTTGCGTTGCGCGCCAGTTTGTTTTTCGTGATTTCCCTGATAGGCCTTGGTTTGATGTACTTCGTCGGCTTTCTCATTGCAGCGCCGCTTCTGGTTATGGTCCTGATGCTATTGATCGGAGAACGCCGACCACTCTGGCTGATCGCGGGTATCGTGATGATACCATTGGCGATGTGGAGCTCGATTGTCCTGCTGCTGAATCGGCCGCTTCCTTAAACAAAATCCGGGTACAACTATGTTTGATGTGACCATCGTCCTTGCCGGTTTTGCCGATGCCCTAACCCTGTATAATATGTTGTTCGTTCTGTTTGGGGTGATTATCGGACAGCTCGTGGGTGCCCTTCCCGGCACGGGGCCTGTGATGGCCATGGCAATTGCCATCCCGTTTACGTTTGCCCTTGAGCCTCTCCCGGCAATCGCCTTTCTGGTAGGGGTGAACAAGGGGGGACTGGTCGGTGGTGCCATTCCCGCCATTTTGATCAATACCCCGGGAACGCCGGATGCCGCCGCCACTACCCTGGATGGTTTTCCTCTGACCCAAAAAGGAAAGCCGGAAAAAGCGACCAAAATGGCGCTTTATTCATCGATTACCGGTGATGCCTTCAGCGATATTGTTCTTTTTACCGTCTCCCCGCTGATCGCGGCGGTGGCCTTAAAAATGGGCCCTATGGAAATATTTGCCCTGATGGTATTCGCTTTCTCGGTCATTGCAGGGCTTGTCGGCGATTCCATGGCCAAAGGAATCGTATCGGCAGCATTGGGTCTGTTTTGTGCGACCGTCGGATTGGACCCGGAGCACAGCACCCCGCGCTTTATTTTTGGATTTTTTGAACTTTACGACGGATTGCCGCTGGTGTCTGTGGCTTTGGGTATGTTGGCCGTACCCGAAATTTTTCGCCGGCTGGCCCAAATCCGGGGCAAAATCAGTTCGGCCGTGGACTTTTCTAAAACTCAGAAAAAGGAAGATCGCCGGGTCAGCTGGGCCGAGTACTGGTCCTGCCGATATACCCTGCTGAGAGGTTCGATCATCGGCACCATCATGGGGGCGATCCCGGGGCTTGATTCTTCGGCTGCGGCATTTATGACCTATGCCACCACGAAACAGACATCCAAAGACCCGGACAGTTTCGGTGCCGGCAACATTCACGGCATCGCGGCAACCGAATCGGCCAACAGTTCGGTATCCGGCGCCAACTTGATCCCCATGCTCACACTGGGTATACCCGGTAACATTGCCGCTGCATTGATTATCAGCGCTCTTATGATCCATGGTGTTCAACCGGGCCCTTTGCTGTTTCGCGAGCAGGGACAACTGATTTACGGCCTTTTCGGCGCCTTGATGATGGCCAATGTTTTGAATCTTTTATCCGGGCAGTTAGGACTGCGACTGTGGTCACGGGTGATTAGAGCGCCGGAATCGTTTATTTTTCCAACAGCCCTGCTGCTTTGCATCGTGGGCGTATATATGGCCACGGGCGGATTGCTTGGAGTGACGATTATGTTCGCCTTCGCATTCCTCAGTTATCTGATGAATACGTTTGGCTACTCGGCCATTGTCTTTGTCATCGGCTTTTTTCTCGGGGAAAGATTTGAGCTGACCTTGTCTCAATCGTTGAATTTGATCGACGGTGAACCTAGCGTGTTGCTTTATCACCCGATCGCACTCGTTTTATTTGCCATGGCCATTTCTTCTGTGTACTGGTTCAGCATCCGTCCGGCGAGAAGAAAAAAGCAATGAAAGTTATTCTGCTAGGAACGGGCGGGCCAAAACCGGATCCCAATCGACAAGGTCCTTGCCTGGCAGTTCAAGTCAACCGTACCAACCTTCTGTTTGATGCCGGTCGCGGGGCGGCGACGCAACTGGTACGCGCCGGTATATCGGTCAGGGATGTCGGTTCGGTATTTATTACCCATCATCACTTTGATCATATCGGCAACCTGGGAGATATCATTCTATCCGGTTGGAATTTAGGGCGGGAAGGGACCCTTTCGATCTACGGTCCGAAGGGCACGGAGGTGATTGTCGATGTTCTTTTGAATAAAGTTTATAAAAAAGACATCGTTTTCCGGCAAGAAGAGGCGCACGTCAGCGGTGTGGCGCTGGCCGATATCAAAAAGATCGCGAATACCAAAGATGTGGTTCCGGGCCTGGTTTTAGCAGACAAGGGAATCAAGGTATATTGCCAATTTGTTGAACACGGCCACGGTTTGGGCATATCGCAAGCAGGCTGGAAATGCCTGGCCTACCGGATTGAGGCCAATGGTAAATCGGTGACAATCAGCGGCGATGCAGTTGACTGCCAGGGACTTGACGTCCTGGCGAAAAATACCGATGCCCTGGTGATGTGTTGTTATCTGTCAAAAAAAGAAATGATGGACAAGGAAGGTGATCTGACCGGTAATCATATCCTGGCCTGCTCGCCTCAGGCAGGAAAAATCGCTGCCAAAGCCAAAGCAAAAAAGCTGATATTGACGCACATACGAGAGAAAAGCAGCGAATTGATGAAGGACCTTGTTGATGAAATCTGCGCTGACTATCAAGGCGAAATTATCACAGGCGCAGATTTAATGGAAATCCGAGTTTAACTAACATTTGACTTATTGCTTGAAAAAACCTTCCGAACGATTCTTGTCTGTTAGAACAAGAAGGAAGGGCCACATCTCAAACATCAATTATTTGAATTGACATTTAATTTTTAAGATGTGACCTTCTGACCTTTTGATTAAATTTAGGCGGTGGATTTTGGTTTTTTCAAAGGTCTTGACTATGATGACAAATTCATATAGATATTAAAAAAATTTCTGATCTAATGTCAATTGTTGATCTGAAACGAACAGCCAAAGCTCATCCCCTTCGAAATATTCTTATCCAGAACAGAATGCTGAGTTCCTCCTCCTTTTGAACTGCATTGATATCCGAGTTCATCTGTCTTCAAGCTTTCGCCAACTTTTAACCCGCTGCCTTCTTGAGATAAATCCGTGATTGAGGTTCTACTGAAGATGCCAATGCTAAAGCCTCCGGGGTATGCTATGTCCTTTGGAGGCTTTTTGCATACTGCAAACCTATTAGCGGTAACTATGGAAAGGGGGGATATTATGATAAAAGCTTGTTACATCAATGAAATCTTTTGCTCGATGGTTTTGGGGTTGGTATTTCCCTGTATTTTACTCTTTAACCCGAACGTGTCAAGTGCCACACCGTTAAAAACTACAATCCCTTTTGTAGTAGACTCCCAGTATGAAATACAAATCCTTGTGCCTGGATCTCATTTCCATGGTATACATGGCCTCACATTTGACAGTCAAGATAACCTCTACGCCGGCAGTGTAATTGGACGTGCTATCTACTATGTGAATACCAATACCGGCGAGGTCAAGGAGTTTATCGGACCGCCCGATGGGATGGCCGATGATGTTGAATTCGGGCCCGACGGGAGAATTTATTATACTTCGATCCTTGAAGGTAAACTTCGGTGTAAGGGTGCAGATGGAAAAGTGACAATATTGGCAGAAGGACTGCCGGGCATTAATGCCCTTGCCTTCAATAATGAAGGTCGTCTATTTGCCACACAGGTTTTTATGGGTGATGCTCTATACGAAATTGACCTTTCAGGCCAAAAAAAGAATCGGAAGATCGCCGAGAAACTGGGTGGGCTTAATGGATTCGACTTTGGACCGGACAATATGCTTTATGGACCCCTTTGGTTTAAGGGTGTCATCGCCAAAGTCAATGTCGCCACGGGCAAGGTGGATGTAGTTGCCTCGGACTTCAAAAAGCCGGGTGCGGTTAATTTCGATTCCAGAGGGAATCTCTTCGCATTGGACAGCGCCACAAGCGAGGTGGTTCAGGTGGACGTGAAAACAGGACAGAAGATGACCATTGCCAAATTGGAGCCGTCACTCGATAACTTAGCCATCGATTCCATGGATCGCATTTTTATAACAAATTTTTCAAAAAACGGGATCTATGAAATTGATAAAAAGACAGGAAAAGCACGAACAATTATAGAGGGTAAGCTCTCCTGCGCTGCTGGAGTCGCTGTATCAACAGAAGGTGGCAGCGACACGGTATACATTACAGATGTTTTCTCCTTAAAAAAGGTGGATGGGTTCACGGGAGAGGTTATCACTCTTAAGAGCAGCCATGCCGAAGGGTCTCACATAGCCTACCCAATGACAATTTCCGCGTACAAAGACAATCTGCTCTTGATCGGCCCTGGCACTGGTACAGTTCAGGTGATTGACAGAAAGACAAATCAGTCCAAAAGCATGTATGCTGGATTCAAAAGGCCAAGCCATGCCTTGATGATGGATGACGGTAGCATCATTGTGGCTGAGATGGGAACAGGAAATCTCCTCAGAGTAAAAGGTGAAGAAGGTAAAGACCGCACAGTCATAGCGACAGATCTGATAGTTCCGGGATATATATCGCGAGCGGGAAATAGCGCTGTATATATCACAGAGATTGGAGCCGGTACCGTATCAAGAATCGATCTCAGTAATGGAAAAAAGAAAATAATTGCCAAAGGATTGAAAGTGCCAAAGGGAATAGGCGTGTTGCCGGATGGAAAGCTGGTGGTTGTCGAGACCGAAACGGCTCAATTGGTTCAGATTGATCCGGCTTCAGGTGCCATCTCTACTTTAGTAAAGAATCTGGCCGTTGGTTATCCTCCTGGATCACCTCCTCCAGGGCTGGTCACCGGTGTCGCCGTTTCGGGTTCTGGGGTGATATATGTGACAGGAGATGTTGAAAACGTATTGTACAAAGTCAGGCTAAAATAATGGTAAGTTGATACAGGCGTATCTATAGATAAATAATAGGTGGATGTTCATCATCGGAATGAGTGCTTTATGTACTAAAGGTCCAAATGGATCTTTGACGCCAATCTAAAAACCATCCGCCTTGATTGGAAGAATCAACCACCCTCGAGCTTGAACCGCAAGCGCTCTCCCAATCGCTCCACAGCGACAATATCTCGAGTGCCGGTGAAAGCGCAGCCGCGTATGTCGCTGCCTGCGAAATAGCAAGCGACAGGCTCGGCGGTGTCAAGGTTCCAGACTTGAAGCGTATCGTCCTCACCCCCTGTCGCTGCAAAAGTCCCATCGGGCGATATCGCCACACAGCGGATCGACGCATCGTGACCCTCTATGATTTCAGTGCATTTGAATGTCGCGAGGTCCCAGATCCTGATGAGTTTGTCTTCTCCCACGGAAACGGCCCGCGCACCGTCCGGGGTGAATGCGGCGTCGTAGACGCGACCGCGGTGCCCGGGCAGCCGGCGGATTGTCTTGCCGCTTTCCAGGTCTCGTACGGTTAGCGAGCCGTATGCCCCGGCGATTAGAAGTCGAGACGTTTGCAATGAAATGTTGATGGCGAGGGTTTCCGGTTTCTTCTTGGCGCCACTCTTCTGAATCCAGCGGCGTTTGCCGGTGTCAAGCCCCCAAGCGGCCAGATTGGCGTCCGAAGTCCCTGCTATCAGCCAACGCTCGTCGTCGGACACACAGACAGCGGTATAGCACGAGTGAACATCTTTGATTTCCCGGCGCCACCGCTGTTTGTTCTCACACGATGACAATTTTTCAACATAGCCGTAGTTTCCGACAAAGGTGCTCACTTCATCACAAAGCGCCAGGCCCCCGTAGCCCCAGTCCCCCACCTCATGCTCCTCGAGTATCGCCAGGGTTCGTGTGTCGAAAACCTTGACGAACTTATCTTCTACCCTGATGGCTGCACGGCGACCCGTGGCGGAGATGCTCATCATCTCAGCGCGTCCCGGAGTTTCATTTGCAAATTCCGATAACCCGCACTGGGCCAGGTTCCAGACCTTGACCGTACCATCTCGAGAAGCAGTGAGAACCTCTTCTTCGTTCGGGTGTATTGCGATTCCCTCTACGCTTTTATCGTGCGCGATAAAGGATTTCCCGCATTTTGCAGACTGCACATTCCAGAGACTTACGATACCGTCTTCGCTGCCGGTAACAATGAGGCGCTCGTTGGCGGAAAGCGCCATCGCGTTAATGCGCTTCTCCTTTCCGTGCAGTATCCGGGGCGGATCGGTAGTGCCAAGGTCCCAGACGGACACGGCACCATTACCCGTCTCGAATTCGAAGTCAAATTCATCGCCGGTGATGGCACGGCTGGCGTCCGAGGTCACCTCCAGGCACCAGGATCGGCCGTCGTGGATCAGTCGCCTGACGCTCTGGTCGGTATTCAGATCAAGCAGGGTCGGTAGTAAACCGGCAAGTCCATAGCTGGCTCCGGGTGAGATCAGGACACTGGTTGCGGATGCAGTCTTGGGCTCATCTCCGGACACTCGAATCCGCTGCCCGGACGGTATTTCCCAGTACTTGAACGTCGCTGGTCCGGCCCCGGTGATCACCTGTTTTCCATCGGGCGTAATCGCCAGCGCACTGATCCAATTCTTGTGCGCACGCTTTGATGTCAGGCAATAGCCGGTCCTCAAATCCCAGAATTTCAGGAGATAGTCGGATCCGGCGCTCACGACATAACGGCCATCGGAAGTGACATCAAATGCATAGACACGGCCGCCGTGACGTTCCAGGGTGCGAATACACTGACCGGTGTTTAGATCCCATAGCTTCAGGCGCCCGTCGACTCCGGCCGACACGGCATGAATTCCATCAGCGAGGCAAACAACACCCGTGACACCGCCCGCGTGAGCCGTCAGCGTCTGCAGGCGCAATGACTGGCTTTGGCTGCGCTGTTGAATGCGTTTCAGATAAAAGGTCGCCGCGCACCGATTCGTTAAGATGTCCCTTGCCGCATCGGCCACGGAACCGCCAGCCGTATGGTTGTATGCATTTCCAATCAACGCCGCAGGCCAGCGTGCCAGGGCATGCGAAGATTCGCGGATAAATCTCGCAAAGGGTCTCAGGAAATCACAGACGGTTTTCGGAACATCTTTTGCAGTTTCCACTGTGTCGAAATCTGCCATGAGGTCGCCGACCATGCCGGCAGCGCACTTGGCCTGCAAAAATGTCAGATCGCTGAGGGTTTGTTGCGCCTGAGGCCACAGTCCGCCTTCCATTTGATGAAAAACCAGCTCCGAGGCCTTGCGGTAGTTGGGGTGATCGGCAACTGTCCCGGAATCGTAATTGTTGGCCTGTTCGCCAAAAAACCCAACCAGTCGCCGGTGCAGCCGACCCTTCATACCATCACCGAAAACCCGTGTTTGGATAACCTCGCCGATCTGGCGATGGTAAAAGCTCAGCAATTTCGTCTGATCTGCTCGACGCACGGACAAATAGGGTGAAAGATCGGCACGGAGTCTCGACCAGATAACAAATGGAAGTCGATCCGTTGCCGGTGACTCCGGAGAGGCTTTGCTAAAGTCCGGTAATACATCCGGGTCGATACGCGACAATATCTCAAGCAGTTCGTCTTCGGCGAGACCGTTACGGGATGCAGCCAGGTAACCAAGCGCCCTCTGGACAAGTATCCTGCTGTGGTGTTCGGGCTGTTCGAGCCGCGCTAAAAAATCAGTGACGATGCCTTCCACCGACGCACTGATTTTGGGCAAATGGCCGGCTGTGGCGCTGGAAGGCCATTGGCGGGCCTCTTCAAACGCCATTCGCAAATACAGCGGTGTCGGGCATGCAACCAGCTTTTTCAAAATCGAATCTGTTTGCTCCTTTTGGAGTTTTCGACCCGCATCCCGCAACCATGCGTTCAGTAACCTTTTCCCATCGAGCGTGCCGAGCTCCGGAACGCGCACAAGATCATGCGGCTCGCCGCGTTCACGCAAGACCCTTAGACACCGACCTGCAAGGTCGTCGCGATCGAGTGCCGACACGATAACTCGCACGTGCGGTGGCAACTTGCTCGGCAGCCATTTCAGGGAGTGGGCATCCCCGGTCTGAGACAATTGATCCAATGCATCCAAAAACACAATCAGCGGAGATCTCCCGGTCGCCAAACGCAGCGTCTCCGCAAAGCCGTCGGCGATTGCAGCCGGATCGTCGACGGACGGGGATGGTTCCTGCCCATAGCGCTGCCTGATTTCCATGCTCACGTGGGGCAACAAATCTCGCAGTTCAGAGGCGGCGGCAGTCGCCCCAATGAAACGCTGAACGATGACACTGCCGAAGTCGGTGCCAGGTCGCGATAATCGTCTGGCGCAGTGTGCGATAAGTGCTGTCTTCCCGCAGCCGGATGGGCCATGGACAACCAAGGGCCGATTGCAGTCGTCTTTGACATAGGCTTCAATGGCGCGAAC
>JASFSK010000178.1:0-8254 GCA_050114455.1 Desulfobacterales bacterium
GTACAAAGCTATTTAGACTGACGGTTATCTGTCCGATTTTCTTGCGGGCGCGGCTGGAGGTTAAAAATCGATGCTTGATTTTTTTTACAAGGTGGATGATGGCCTCGACATCGGAGGCGTTCTCGGCAGGCAGACCCACCATAAAATATAACTTTAAATTGGGAATGCCGTTTTCCACCAGTGCCGTGGCAGCTTCTAGGATGTTTGGTTCGGTGAGTCCCTTATTGATAAACCGGCGCAGACGTTCGGAACCCACTTCCGGTGCAATGGTGGCTGTTTTAACTTTGCTTTGCCGAAGCGTCTCAAGCAGCGCCGTAGTAAGCCGGTCGGCCCGCAGGGAGCTGAACGAAATTTTGATACCTTTGGCATGGGACTGACCGCACAGTTCTTCGATTCCAGGCAAATCGGAGACAGCGGCACCGACCAGCCCGATGCGGCCGGTCAAGCGAGCCCCTTGATCTATGGTTTGAGCAAGCTGGGCAATGGGGCGAAATCTTGGGGGCCTGTAAACGAAGCCGGCACTGCAAAACCGGCATCCATGGGGACAGCCTCGGCCAACCTCGATCAAAAACGAGCTTTCAAAGGTTGTATGCGATGCTACCACCGCACTGCAGGTGGGCACCTGGCTGACATCCTTGACGTAGACACGTTGAATTTGCTTGGGGACGTCGGCCTCGGGCTCAAAAGCGGCAAGGGTGCCGTCATCGCGGTATCGCGGCCTGTAAAAGGCGGGAACATAGACACCCGGCATATTGCGTGCCAGATGCTTTAATATTGTTTTTTTGTCTTTGCGAGGTTCAAACAGATCGACAAATCGGGGCACTATTTCTTCGGCTTCACCGATGAGAAAACAGTCGATAAACGCTGCCAGGGGCTCCGGGTTCAGCATACAAGCTACGCCGCCGGCAAGGATCAGTGGAGAATCCGTTGATCTGTCCTCGGATTTCAGTGGGATCCCGGCTTGGTGCAGAATATCGAGCAGATAGGGGTAGTCGTTTTCAAAAGAGATGGAAAATGCGATGACATCGGCATCGGTAATTGGCCTGCCCGACTCCACGGTCGTCGGCCGGGGAGTTTCAGACATGCTATTTTCCGGTAGGAAGGTCCTTTCACAGACAATATGTTCAAAGCTGTTAAAGAGCCGATAAACAGTCTGAAACCCCAGATTGGACATGCCGACGTGATATCGGTTGGGATACGCCAGGACAATACTGATTTTGCCGCGCCACTGCTTTCGAATAGCTCCGATTTCGGATCCGATTGGTTGTCTTGCCGTTTTTCGTGGTTTTCGTGCCATGTTGTCGGTTGTCAATGAGATCTTATCCGCTGCATGTTAACCCACCGCACTGTATCGATGCAGAGGATTTTTTCATGCCATGCCGTATGGCATGAAGTGCCGACCTGAATATAGGCCTGCTTTGTGTCTTTTGCAACGGACCCCGGACGACAGACAGGAAAACGTCAAAGTCATCTCTAACCGATTTGGATAAGGGCGGTTTGCCCTGCCGGATACGTCACTAAAATTCCAAATTACAATTGCAATACTCAAATCACAAACAATATTAAAATTACAAATTCCAATGATTGAAACATTACAATCGCTTATCGAATCTTTCGCTTTACTTTGTTTGTTTTGAAATTTGAATTTCGGTCATTGGTATTTATTTGAGATTTGTTTTTTGGTGCTTGGAATTTTAATGATCTTCTTTGAGCAAATATAATTCGAGAATTCCTTCAATTAACTTTTTCGAAGACGTAGCCAGGGACAACTACCGCCGTTAATCCGCCTTCCTCCTCAGAAAAGTAGGAACATCCAGATCGCTGTCATTTATCATCGCTCCGCCGGTGCCCCTATAAACGGCCCTGGAGGACTCGCCGACCGCTTTCTTTTGGCGAATGAAAGTAGGCTCGTCATAATCGATAATTTTACCCAGATCCTCCGGAGTGATGTCTCTGATTTTACCGCGCAGCTGCTGGGTAGGTTGTCGCTCAATTCTCTCTTTTTCCTGGCCGATACCTGTTGCGATCACTGTTACTCTCATTTCATCGCCGAGGTTTTCATCGACGGAGGTTCCCCAGAATATCTCCGCTTCCTCGCCGACTTCGCTATGGATGTATTCCGAGGCTTCGGCAACTTCTTCGAATTCCATGTCACTGGTGGCGGTGATATTCATCAAAACACCCCTGGCCCCTCTGATAGGCACATCCTCGAGCAGTGGATGAGAGATGGCCTTGCCGGCGGCTTCCACAGCACGGTGTTCGCCCGCGGAAATACCAATACCCATCAGAGCCAATCCGGCCTTGGACATGGTGGTTCTGACATCGGCAAAATCAAGGTTTACAACCCCCGGCATCATGATCAGATCCGTGATCCCCTTTACCGAATGCAGCAGAATTTCGTCGGCTTTGACGAACATTTCCATCAGGGTTGCTTTCTTGGAGGCCAGACCCCTGAGCCGGTCGTTGGGAATCGTGATGGCTGTGTCGACCACTTTTTTCAGCGTCTCGATCCCTTCTTCCGCCATCCTGGAACGTTTTTTGCCCTCAAAGGAAAACGGTTTGGTGACGACCGCCACTGTCAGGGCTCCCAGGTCTTTGCAAATTTCCGCAATGACCGGCGCCGCTCCAGTTCCGGTGCCGCCGCCGAATCCGGCCGTGATAAATACCATGTGACTGTCCGCCAGAGCATGTCTAATTTCTTCCTCATTTTCTAGGGCAGCGTCCCGACCGACTTGAGGGTTTGCTCCGGCCCCAAGCCCTTCGGTCATGCCTTCGCCCAACTGGATTCGAATCGGTGCTTTGGATATTTCAAGGGCCTGGGCATCCGTATTGGCTGCAATGAACTTGACCCCCTGAAGATTGGACGTGATCATATTGTTGATTGCATTACCCCCTGCACCTCCGACGCCGATAACTTTGATTTTTGCAGAATTTTCATTTTCAACATAGGTAAACATTTTTTGCCCTCCTACCGGTTTGAGTTAACGGTTACTATTGATTGAATTTTTAATTTGGTCGACGACCGATGAGTGTATCTTTTAAAAATTTTCAGGCCCCTTTCGACCCGTACTACACGACATCATGAAACCACTTCTTCATGCGGGTCATGATTCGATTGAAGATGTTTTTATCTCGAATCCTGAATTTTTTTGAATTCCTGTGGCGTGCACCGTATAAGACCAGTCCCACACCGGTTGCATACATGGGATTGTTGACGACATCCACCAGCCCTTTGATAGCCTGGGGTTTGCCCAGCCGGGTGGGTAAGTGAAAAATAGATTCTGCCACTTCTGTCACGCCCGACAGTAGCGCTGTTCCCCCTGTTAGGACAAAGCCAGAAGGAATTATATTTTCCATTCCAGCCCTGAAAATTTCGCGGTGGGTTAATTCGAAAATTTCTTCCATGCGGGGCTCGAGGATCTCTCCTAAAATCTGTCGCGGAAGTTTGCGGGGGTCTCGCCCCCCCAATCCAGGCACTTCGATGGTTTCATCACTATTGATATCCCGGGACAGACACGTACCGTATTTCTTTTTTATTTTTTCGGCTTCGGCCTGGGGAGCCCGCAACCCAACGGCAATGTCGTTGGTCAGATTGTTGCCGCCCAAGGCCAGCACAAAGGTATGCTTGATATTCTTGCCGTGAAATACTGCCAGATCGGTCGTGCCTCCGCCAAGATCCAGCAAGGCGGTGCCCAATTGTTTTTCTTCTTCGGTCAGTACGGCCTCACCGGATGCCAGCGATTCAAGGACGATATCACTGACATCGAGTCCCGAGCGGTTGGCGCATTTTACGAGATTGTGGGCCGAAGCCACGGCGCCGGTAACGATATGAATTTTGGCTTCCAGTCGAACTCCGGCCATTCCCACCGGATTCTGGATGCCTGCTTCATCATCGACAATAAATTCCTGAGGCAGAACGTGTATGACTTCGCGATCCATTGGAATCGCAACAGCCCGGGCGGCATCGATAACTCGTTCGACGTCGTTTTCGGAGATCTCAGATCCTTTGATTGCGACAATTCCGCGGCTGTTAAAACCGGTGATGTGTCCTCCGGCGATGCCGGCACACACAGAGGATATTTCACAGCCTGCCATGAGTTCTGCTTCTTCGACCGCCTTTTTGATCGATTCCACAGTGGATTCGATGTTGATGACAACACCCTTGCGGAGTCCGATGGAAGGATGGGTTCCGATTCCGATAATATTGATATCGGATCCGGATATCTCACCTACAACTGCGCAGATCTTGGTTGTTCCGATGTCAAGACCCACAATCAGGTCCTCTTGTCGTTGCATTTACCTTCTCCTTACTCCCGCCTCAGGGTGTTCACCACGACCCGATTTAAATTATTCAAGTCGATACGATCAAAATCAGTTGCGCTTTGCTGATGTTTAAGATACGAAAACAGATTGGCGAGCATATTGTATTTGCCGTCATAATCGTCATAACCCAGATTTATGGTCTTCGTCTGGTCAAAAGCAAGCAGGGTCAGGCCGATTTGCCGGTCCACTCGAATCTGTCTGATAGAACGATTGGGCAGAATGCTGCCCTGCTGTCCGCCCAGCCGCAGTACTTTCATGACCGCCTGAAAAGGCATTGTTCGTTCTGCCGGCAAGTCACATTCAGATGCGCCTACCTGGCCAGATACCGGCGGTAGGTCCAAAACATTCAGACCGCTGACCACGGGTAGTGTGACCGGGTCTGAGTTATCCCAGGCCTTGAATATTTTGCCCGAATGGTTGATTAGAAATTTTTGGCCCACATCAACCACCGCCAACGGTATATGCTCCTTGATCCGGATGCTGAGTTGCGAAGGTATCACCCTACTGACCCCAGCCTCTGCGATCCAGGGATGAGCGATCAGCCGTTTTCGGACCCGGGACAAGTTGACCGCCAGAATATTCATTCCCTGATGGACGCCGGCTTGTTTTGCAATTTCATTTTGCGGCAAACGCTGCGCACCTTCGATGGTCAGGCGGTCGATATTGAAGTAGTCGCTCTGCGTCAAAACATCGTGAACCAGAATAAAAAAGACAGTCGCGGCTGCCACCGATACCGCAGCCAGGCTCAATTTAAAACTCAACAGGAGACGACCGAGCAATCTGCTTTTCCGTTTGGTTTTTTTCGCTCTACGTTGATTTTTTCGTGGTTTTCTGCGACCCAACATTTGTTACCTGCCAAACGCCTTTTGATTCAGGCGATAAACTTTGACTGATGTCACCGGTTCATCGACAACCCAGTGTCCCAATCCAGTTTTGCTCTAAGCCGGGTATTAATCAATCAAGTCCACACTTTTTGCGTCTGTCGGATTCCGGCTTTACTGAAACACTTTCAACATATCCATGCCGACCTTCCAGACATCTCCGGCGCCAAGGGTCAACAGGACATCCCCCGGTTTTAAATTCTTCTTTAAATAGGCGATGGCATCTTTCTTTCCCTGGGAACAAAGCACTTCCTTATGCCCGTGGGCCCGGACACCCTCACACAAATTCCGACCCGTCACCCCTTCGATCGGCTTTTCGCCGGCGGCATAAATTGGCAATACCAGCAGCACATCGGACTGATAGAACGAACGGGTGAAATCATCGTACAATGCCTGGGTCCGGGTGTAGCGATGGGGTTGAAAAACAATGACTTTGCGGTTTTCGGGCCAACACTCCTCAAGTGCCTGGAGGGTGGTTTTAATCTCAGTCGGATGGTGACCATAGTCATCGACCACCGTGATGCCGTTGACCTCTCCTTTAATTTCCAGCCTGCGTTGAACCCCTTCAAGGCTTTGAAGCGCATCTTGGATGGATGCCGTGGGGATATCCAGTTCAACGCCTGTCGCAATGCTGGCAGTTGCATTGTAGACGTTGTGAATTCCGGGCAGGTTCAAGCTGAATCGGCCGAGTTTCCGGCCTTGCCGGTAGACACTGAAACAACTGCGACGTTTTTCAAACTCCACATCTCTGATCTGGAAATCCGCTTGGGAATTCATGCCGTAAGTGGTATAGCGTTTTTTTATATTTGGAATCAGGTCCTGGATCGAATCATTGTCTAAACAAAGAACTGCCAAACCGTAAAACGGAATTCGATCGATAAAATCCAAAAACACCGCCTTAATGGTTTCCAAATCCTGGTAGAAATCCAAATGCTCCCGATCGATATTTGTTACCACCGCAATGGCCGGGGAAAATTTTAAAAACGACCCATCGCTCTCATCGGCTTCCGCCACGATATAATCGCCTTTTCCCAGCACGGCATTGGAGCCGATGCCTTTGAGTTTACCGCCGATAACCACTGTCGGATCCAAGCCTCCTCGGGCTAAAACCGCGGCAACCATTGATGTCGTGGTCGTTTTGCCGTGGGCCCCTGCAATGGCCACACTGTATTTTAACCGCATCAACTCGGCCAGCATTTCCGCCCTTGGAATGACCGGTATCGAAATATTTTCAGCGGCTGACACTTCAGGATTATCTCGGCCGACAGCCGATGATGTGACGACCACATCGGCGCCTTTAACCTGGTCAGCGTCATGGCCAGCAAAGATAATTCCGCCCAGACCTTTGAGACGGTCGGTAATTTCCGAGGACTGCAGATCCGATCCGGATACCTTGTATCCCAGATTGAGAAGCAGCTCGGCAATGCCGCTCATCCCGATGCCGCCGATGCCCACAAAATGAATATGATACTTTTTTTGATACATGGGTTTAAGGGTTCAGGGTTCATGGTTCAGGGTTGCGGACAAAAAGGGTATAGCGCATGTAGAAGAATTCGGAATTCGGAAGTCGGAAAAAAAATTCCCATATACGGCTTCCATAATCTGTATTCCGTTCTCTGTCATCCGTCCTCTGACCTGTGTCTTCCGGTATATTGTTTTATGTTTCTTGGTATGAGCATCCATCATTCCGCCAGCAGCCGATAGCAGTCGTCCACGATATGGCCGGCTGCATCCGGTCTGCCGAGCTCCTTTGCCTTGCTGGACATCTTTTCCAATTCAGTCGGATGGTCCGCGTAATATCTGATTTTTTCACTGAGAATTCGGCCGTTGAGATCCTTTTCAATCAATATTTCGGCAGCCCCTTTATCCGCAAGGCTGCCGGCGTTCATCGCCTGATGGTTGTCGGCCGCATACGGAAACGGAATGAAGATTGCTGCCTTGCCCAGAGCGGTGACTTCAGCTACCGTGGTTGCGCCGGCACGACAAACAATCAAGTCGGCCCGACCGTACTGTTCGGCCATATTATCGAAAAAGGTCTGAACCGTGCCTCCGATTTTGCGCTGCTGGAACGCTTCCCGGACCGATTGTTCATCGGTCTGGCCGGTTTGATGAATAAAGTGCAGATGCCTCAGATCTCCCAAATGATCCAAGGCTTCTATCACGGCCATGTTAATTCTATGGGCTCCCTGGCTGCCGCCGATGATCAAAACCGTAAAAGGCCTGGCCCCCGATCCTTCAGTTTTTGACTGTATATTAAGTTTGGCGTGTGCCAAAATTTCCCGGCGTACCGGATTGCCGGTCCAGAAAATCTTTTGGGGATTCATGTCCGATCGCGTGTTTTCAAAAGAGATGTATACTCGGCTTGCAAAGCGAGACAAAATCCGGTTGGTTATTCCCGGCAGTATGTTTTGTTCATGCAGCACAATAGGGATCCTTCGTAGCCAAGCCGCGAATATCACAGGTCCAGCGGAATAGCTGCCGAGGCCGATGGCCAAATCGGGTGAAAATTTTTTGAGAATCTGATTTGCGGTCCAAATTCCGCCTGGAATTTTGGCGATAGATTTTGCCTGATTCCATAACCCAAGGCCTTTAATGCCTGCGGCTGCAACCGTCTGAAGCGTAAAGCCGGCTTTTGACAGAACCGATTTTTCCAGTGGGTTGCCGGTGCTGATAAAAATGATTTTGCTTGCTGAATTGCGGGCTGTAAACTCCTGGGCCATAGCAATGCCGGGAAACAGATGGCCCCCGGTGCCACCACCGGCGAGGACAACACGAAGCGCTCGATCAAATGGTTGGCCCGAATTACGATAATCCCAAATTGATGTGTTGGGGGCATCGGGACCGCCAGCCATAAGCTGAAAGCCGAAAGCTGAAAGCGCAGTGGTCTGAAACTTTTCATTGATTGAGCATTTCATCCTGGTTGCCTGGGTTTCGTACATGGACGATATCGCTTATTTTCGTCGTTTTGGCGCCGTATTCAATGACGCACTGATATTCATTAAAATCCCTATGGATGCCATATTCAGCAGCAAAGAAGTCCCACCATAACT
>JASFSK010000179.1:0-8244 GCA_050114455.1 Desulfobacterales bacterium
CAAGATGGTTCATTTCCTCATAATATTGTTTGCCACTTTTATCGGCCAACAGCGCGTGCAATTCTTCTTTGGTATTTACGTTTTTTTTATTGCAAAGTATTCCTTCCGGCATGGCTATATGTCCTTTGTAAATTGTAGATTGAATACTGAATGTTTATGGTATTCCATCTATTAACGTTTATTCAGACGTTTTTCGCTCAACCAAGATGATTTTCCTACCTTATGTGGCCGAACTTTAAAAAATATGAAATCGACGGATCGTAGCAATCTCCTCAAATCTTCAATAGTCAATATTCATTATTCAATTTCTTTTTTTAAGCCTTACCACGCCATTCCCTTGCTTTTCATGCCGCCGCGTTTGATACCGTAGTCCATTCCGAGCTGTGCTCTGGACAGAAAAAAAAGAATGAAATGGGATAGTTTGGTGAACGGTATCGCTACCAGAACAATCTCACCGCACAGAATGTGGGCAATGATCCAAAATTCATAGTTTGAGGTCCCATGAGCGGCAATAAATCCGGTAATAAAGGGCGCCACAGCAATAGCGAATATCAAATAGTCATATGCCGTCGTAATGAGTCTGACTTCGGGCAGTGCGATGCGACGCAGAATTAAAAAAATGACGGCCACGATGACAAGGATCGATAGGGTATCCGACACCCCCTCCGGCAAGGTCCAAAGACTGAATCCCAATCTTTCTCTCATTAGAATATTGTGACCCAGCAGGAATACCGGGGTGATCAACAGGCCGATATGCATGATAAATACCCATAGCGTAAACCAGGAATTGTTACGGTAGCTGTGGGTTGCCCAGGGAAATAGCCAGAAGACGATGGAACGTACGGCACCTTTAATTCCATAAGAGGTATTCACCGAGTAGGTCACGCGGTCAAGCTTCCAGTCAAGACCCTTGATGTACAGCACCGTTCGAACGATCAGCCCGATGAAAAAAACGGCAAATGACAACCAGGCCAGAGGGCCGGTAACAAATTCATACATAGGTTGCTCCTTTGAAACGATGTCCTCGTCTTTCTATAAAATTTAAAGCATAAATTTTCGGTATTGGTTCTGGGTTTGGTCATTCGTTTTTGGCTCATTTGGATAGTTTTGCTTTCTTCTCGCAGCACTCCCAAAGATCACTTTTCATCATCGTCTCTGTCTGTGAGAAAACGATAGAAAAATGTAATGCCGATGAGTGCCCCTACGATTAAAATGTAAGTAATGCTATCGGTGCGAAGCATATATTCATGCAGGGTATGAATACTCTCTTCCATTTTGTCACCCAATAAAGTGGTTCAATTTATTAGTCAAGGTTGAAGGTTTCGTAAAAAGTCCATCCGTCGTCATGCCGGACTTGATCCGGCATCCAGAAACATCTGATTTTACTGGATTCCCGCCTTCGCGGGAATGACAAAAAGTAAGTTTTTTATACTTTTTGCGGGTTCATCAAGGATGATCATTGTAAGCCAAATTTCTAGTGCTCTTCCGGATAATCCGGATGCGTATACATAATCGGCATCCGCGTAACGATAAAGCGAAACACAACCAATCCGACGGTCACCAAGAATACGGAAATCACAATTTCCATCCAGTGCGGGAAGTATCGCTCACTCGACGGCAAATGCCAGTTAAACGCGATGAGGCCGACATTCAAACGGTTGACAACAATGCCAAGCACCGTCCAGGCAGCCGTCCATTTGATTATTTTTAAGTTTTTCTCACGCACACCGATGGCGTAAAAAAAGCAAGGCAGGGCCACAAATCCCAGTAGTTCCACCAGGAACCAGATACCATAGGATGTGCCCAGCAGGTGCCAGTTGTTGCCTTCTGATATCCCAATCACCTTTATAAGGAAGTAACCGGCGAGAACGAACGAGGCTGCTTTACCGAAACCCAATGCAATATCATCTTTTTGCTTTAAATGGGCCTCATCCATTTTATCGGCTAAGTAGCGATGGGACAGCGTACTTTCAAAAATTACCATGGAAAGCCCCGCTATGACAGCGGATACAAAGAAAAATACCGCAATATACGGTGAGTACCAGAGCGGGTGCAGCTTCGAGGGTGCAATCAGAAACAGCGCCCCCAGCGAGGATTGATGCAGCGTCGAAAGTATCACACCGAAGATGGTAAGCAACAGTGTCAGTTTGATGACGATATGTCGCGCTTTTTTCAAACCAAGCCATTCCAAAGCCGCCGGTGAGAATTCTATGAATAAAACCGTCAGGTAGAGGGCCACGCAGGCCGCCACTTCAAACAAAAGGGATGTGGTGCCCTGCTGCACCAGAAAGGGGTACGGCAGGCGCCAAGGTCTGCCCACATCATAATTGAGTGCAACGACAACCAAAGCGTAGCCTAAAAAGCCGGTCAGAATGGCAGGTCTGACCGCTGAGTGGTACTTTTTCATGCCGAAAATATAGACGGCGGCAGAGGTGACAAATCCGCCGGCCGCCAAAGCGACGCCGACCAGCAAATCAAAACCGATCCAAACCCCCCAGGGGTTGTAATCGGACAGATTGGTGACGGCTCCCAACCCTTGGGTAAATCGCAAAACCGTAACAAACAAACCTAAAATGATGATAATCCCGGTAATCACATTGAACGGCGTGAAGTAAGTTCTATCGGGAATTGTAACCTCATCGGACATCAGGAATCCTCCTCGCTTGACTTCTTGTCGTCATCCTCAACTGCGGCATCGCCGGCCTCTTCTTCAGATGCTTTGGCTGCTTCTTCAAGGGCTTTGCTGACCGCGGTTTCGATGGCAGCTGTTTTCTCCTTTTCGGCCTTTTCCATTGCTTCGGCCATCAATTTTTCGGACTCATCGCGAGCTTTTTCTAAAGCAGCGGCCACAGCCTGTTCTCTCTCCTGCTTTTCGATTTTTTCTTTTCTTTTATTTATGGCATAAATGCCAGTGAGAAGCACCGGCCAGAGGCCCACAACCATCGGCACAGCGCTCAAGGCGCCTGCAGTAAGCTTCGGCGCCGGTGTCACGCCGAGATCCTCTCTCATCCCGATATCCTTGAAATCAACTGCGGACAGATACAGCCAGCTGGTGCCCCCCATTTCGTTTTCACCATAAATGTGATTTACATATCGCTCCGGGAACTTGGCGATACGTTCTCGCCCGATCCTTAGCAAATCCTCGCGCTTTCCATAGGTGAGGGCTTCGGTTGGACAGGCTTCAACGCATCCGGGCAGCAAACCTTTGGAGATTCTCGGATAACACATGGTGCATTTCATCACCCGGGGCGTAAACGCACTGTCATACTCATAGGTGGGTATTTCAAAGGGACAGGCGATCATGCAATAGCGACAACCCACACAAACCGAAGCATCGTAGATGACCGCACCGGTCTTGGTTTTGGTAAATGCGCTCACAAAACAGGCGGAAGCACAGGCCGGCTCAAGACAATGGTTGCACTGGTCTTTGCGGTATAGCGGGCCTTTATCACTGACGGCACTATCATATCGGTTGACAATCGTATAAGACTTTGCCGTGGTCCGTCGTTTGGTATCCAGAAGGGAAAGGTCGCTGAACGGACGTTCAGGTTCCGGCAATTCATTAACCCGATTGCAGCTTTCTTCGCATTTGCGGCAGCCGATGCAACGGGTATTGTCAAACAACACGCCGTCGCTGTCGGGATAACCTTCAAAATGCTTGTTGGATGCTGCACGGGCCGAGGCACCCAAGGCGGTGCCAAAACCGGCAGCGCCCAGCCAGCCGAGAAATCTTCTCCGAGAAATTGACATCAATCTACCTCATAACAAAAGTAATCGGTTCAGGAATCACCCTTTAAGGTTACCCTGGGCTATGATCCTTAGGTCGTTCTTTTCTATTGTAACTGCCCTGCCCCATTGCCCGATCAGTGGTGACGTCGGGCTCCGAGGAAAAATCAAGGGTTCGGATTTTAGGTTGATACATGAGCATTGTACCCCTGATCCTCTCAACGGCCACCCAATCATGATTTTTTTGCATGACACGCGGTACAGTTGGTTGATTCGGGCTTCTTGATATTCATGGCTTTATGGCATTCCATGCATTGACGGTGATAGGCAGCCATCAATCCAGGTTTGAAAGCATCCTTTGCGTTAAAAGGTCTGCCATGGCAGCTTGCACATTTGGGCGGTTTTTTTGCAGCCGGGCTGTTGTGGTGACAACCCTGGCACATCGTACCTTTTTCATGATGAAAATAATTCGCCAGTTTGTTGTTTTTAATGTTATTGAACAACGATCTCACAATTTTGCGGTGCGGAAGCGTTACCGGTTGATATTGATCGGCCAACTCATCGATGATGACAGTCTCGGGGATATCCTGGTCTTCATAGATCAGGGTGATAGCGTCGCGCGTTTCAAGGGTATCGGCGGCCAGCCTCATCTGCGCTGCCTCCTGAATTTCATCGGATATCCGATTGGGTGGAACCATGTGACAATTTACACAGGAATCGGTACCCTGCTGCCGTTTTTTTTCAAAAGATGTATGACACCCGGCACAGTTCGGTTGATTGAGTTGGGATTCATGACACCCCATACAACTCTGGTTGACATTTAGCCGATGCATCGACTGCTGAAGGGTGACGTTATTGCCTTCCTTTGAGCCCTCAAGAGAGTGACATTGAACGCAGTCGTCCAAGGCGGCATGATGGCATACCCGGCAGGAATCATTATATTTTTCATGGGCCTGATGATTGAAAGGTACCAGATTCATACGGGTTACGGGGTTCGACTTTTTTTCTTTGGATGCAGAGGTTTTGACAAACAGATAGTCAGGTTGGTTAAGCTTCAGGCGCGGAACATCTTTTATGATTTCGATCGCCTTCTGTTCGCCGGGCTCGTGGCAGCCGTTGCAATGAATCGGTCCGGCACTTTCGTTTTTGGCCGCCAGTTTGCGATGGCAATCGATACAAGCGATGTGCGAGGCCAGACGCATGGATATTCGGTTGTCTTCGGTCTTTTCGCCGTGGCAATAACGGCAGGTGCCTTCCTTCCCCTTGGCATAATAGAGCTTTTTGGTGTTTTCGTTGTACTCGTGATGACATGTTTCACACTTGTCTTGCGAGGCTTTTGAATGTCGGTAGTGCAGAGATTTATCCATTCCGAAAGGTCGCCAGGATGAGACCACCCTTTTCTGATTCTGATGGCAGCCGCCACAATCAATCGGTCCGCTGGGTTCTTTAGCAGCCCTCGTTTCTCTGTGGCAGCTGATGCAATTGTCATGGTAAATATCCATGACCTCCTGCTTGGTGGTATTTTGTAATCGCAAATAAAGCGTTGACATTCGTTCCATTCCCGAATTCGGATCTTTTGTCGACAGATGGCAGACGGCACAATCTTTGCCTGTTTTTTCAACCGCACTCGAGTGCTTTTGATGAAGAAATATCACTGCGGGCCTTTCACGTTTGCCAAAGACGTTTAAAGAATCGATGTAAATAATATCAGCCCGGCGCTCAGGCGTTTCTTTAGGCTGGTTTTTCACTCCTAAAACCGAGGAGCTGCTCGTTAAAACTGAAACCGTCACCACCGCAACTATCATAACTTTCCAGCGTAAAAGTGCTTTTACCTTCTCCATGTGTTTGATCCTTTTACATTAACCGGCTGCTTATTTCCTGCCTGGGATATCCTTCTCCTTGTTGAGGAGGTCCTGAATGGTGGTGCTGTCATAAATATCGAACATCGCCTTGTTAACACGATTCCACATCGCTGCAAAAGCACAATTGCCATCAAACGGGCAATTACTGTTGGACACACAGGCGCCGCAATGTTCGGAGTCCATCGGTTTATCCATAAACCGCAGCACATCTCCCACACTGATTTTGTCAGCAGATCGGGTCAGGGAGTATCCACCGTAAAACCCTCGCTTGGATTCCACCAGACCGCTGCCTTTCAGCTGGCCGAGGATGACTTCCAAAAACCTCAGGGGAATGGCTTGAATTTCTGCTATTTCGGAAATTTTTTTGGGGCCTTTTCCACGATGCTTTGCCAATTCAAAGATAGCTCGCAGGGCATACTGATTTTTTTTAGGTGTAATTGGCATGGCGCATAATCCTGACTATTTTTGTCGGGAAACTTCTTGACTGTTTTTGTCAAGATAATTGTCGACTCTTTTTGTCAAGAAATGGATCAAATGTCAATATTTTTCTAGTTTTTAATTTGGATCCCGATGGCATTAGAAGGTTAGCATATTTTTCGGGAGCAAAGTATCCACACTGAAAAAGTATGATTATGGGAAATTGAATGCAGAGATGAAGGATGAAAGGCGAAAAGTTGAAATATTCGGTACCATCAAACAAAAAGGCAGCGCTTGTTCGAAACGCCGCCTTTAAAAGTGTGTCCAACAAAATTTAAATCTAATTAATATTGACCTGGTATGCACCTTCCATAGGATCCTTGAATGGTACGGAGATCTTCAAAACACCATCTTCATAGCGAGCGGAAGCTTCCTTAGCATTGACGGGGCAACAAAAAGCGGAAGTGGTAACATAATCAAAGTCGTCTCGGGGAGCTGCCAGGCTGAAACTGTCATCGAGCATTTTCAGGTTTATATCTTCTTTTTTGACACCTGGGATGTTGATCTCGAGGTTGAGATTTTTTCGGTCATCATCAACATAAGAGCAAACGTCTGCGGCCATCTTGAATTTTTCATCAGCCATATCTATTACCTCCATTCAGCACTTGGGCTGAATTCATTTATTGTCATGGTTTGAATTTGTCAGGAACATCGGATATTATTTCACATTACAAGACAAGTCCGATTATGAAATTATGGTAATACACAATGTCGAAATGGCAAGCTTGCACGGTGTCGTTCAAATGTGGCCGATAACGAGGAACCTATTTCCGAAGAACGTGGGATTAGTTTGTCCCTGTGGGAGACTTGGACGCATCTTCAAATTTCAAGTTTTTATTTAACATGTAAATCTCAAATTGGAATCGTCAACGTTCAAAAACATTTGAATCAATGTTAAGGTTAAATGTGATGCCTTAAACTCAAACCCTGTGCCGGCCGACGAAACATGAATGTTGACAAACACTGAAAGGGTTTATTATGCACAAGATGTTTGTGCTCGAATGTTGTATTTCCGGTTATTTTGATTTGCCCTTCGGCCTGGCTCAGGGTGGTAGTGAGTCCTTCGACTCTGCTCAGGACCGTGAGCCTGTCGATCGGCTTGTCGAACCATTTGAATTTGGGTTGTATTATTTTCAATAATTATGGCCAAATATGACCCGGCGTATCGGCACGACCGTGCCGGTCGGCTGGTGGATGCCCAGGCGTTTGAGCCTTTAGAATTTGACACGTCCTGCTTCGCGCCGAAATTCTTGGCGGAGTTTAAACAGGCGCCCGCAGCACGGTTCGGATTGAAAATGAAGGTTTGACTCGCAAGAGAATCGGTCTTAAGTTGAACCAATTAATTGCTCTACGAACAATGGTGCAGCAGCTATTCCGGAAGCAGTAAATTCTTCAATCCCCAGTTTCGCAAGATCAGCTGTTGCACAAAAGAAAGGATTGGGCAAAATGACAACAACCATTCAATACCAGGCTATTAGGACCGGTGATCGACTCTCTTGCCATGAGATAGCTAAAGACCATTCAGAATGCCTGCAACAGGAAGCGTTCGCCCACGGCAAAGAGGATGGCAATATGGCCATCACCCATCAGAAATTTGTGGCTGCCGCATATCTTAACCTTGTCATCAATTCAATCACCGAGGGCCAAAGCTCGGTGGGGCCCCGGGTGGTAGCACTGAAAAAGAACAGTTTTAAGGTCGGACGATAAGGAGAAAAAGTGTCATGAATTTCGCTGTGCCCAAAGAAGCTCATCCGGGAGAGGTCCGGGCTGCTCTAATTCCGGATCATGTCGCCAAACTGGTAAATGCCGGGGCTCAGGTGTCGATTGAATCAGGTCTGGGACAAACGCTGCGGATTTCCGACGAAAAGTATTCAGATGTCGGTGCCGCCATAGTCGAGAACCGTGAACAATTAATTCAAAATGCAGATGTTGTACTACGCATTCGCAAACCTCGCCCGCAAGAAGTAAAACAAATGAAATCGGGCTGCATTTATATCAGCCTACTGGATCCCTTCAATGAACGTGATCTCATCGACATGTTCGTAAACCAAAAAGTCAGTGCCATCAGCATGGAAATGATCCCCCGAATCACCCGAGCCCAAAAAATGGATGTTTTAAGCTCCCAGGCCAATCTGGCCGGTTATGTGGCGGTGATCCTGGCCGCTGAGATGCTTGACAA
>JASFSK010000180.1:0-8208 GCA_050114455.1 Desulfobacterales bacterium
GGCATCTTCAGATCAAGCAAAACAATCTCGATGGTCTGTTGAGCGATGATATCCAGGGCTTCGGCTCCCGTGGATGCCTTCTGGACCTCGAATCCCACTCGTGTAAGGATACGTTCGGAGCCATCTCTGATATTTTGTTCATCATCGACAATTAAGACCTGAAAATTGTCATCAGTTTTCGTCACTTTGATCTCCTTCGTTTTCTGCAGTGGCTATGGGAAGAACGATGCTAAATGCAGCCCCGCCGACGGATCTGTTGCGTACGCTGATCCGGCCCCCATGGTTTTCGACGATTCCATAGGCCAGACTGAGTCCTAAACCGGTTCCCTGGCCTTCTTCTTTGGTGGTATAAAACGGATCAAAAATATGGGGGATGACGTCCGTGGCGATCCCTGGTCCGGTGTCCGATATCTCGATGCCAACCTGTTCTTTGGCAGTCACCCAATAGGTCTCCAGGATTAATTTGCCCTTACCGTTCATGGCCTGGGCGGCGTTGAGAATAATGTTCATGAACAGATGGTTGAGTTGCTGGATATCTGCTTGCACAGGCGGCAGGTCATTGCCAAACTTTTTTTCGATTTCGATATTTTGAAACAAACTCTGGTTTTCGAGCAGAAACAGGGTTCTAGAAATCACCTCGTTGATATCGTGCGGCCGCATGAGATGACGGGTTTGCCGCGTAAACTCAAGCAATTCTTTGACCGTATCCCGGCATCTTTCAGCATCTTTGAGAATGCGGCCCAGATCCTGTCGCAAGGCTTCTTCCAGTTCGTATTCTTCTAAAGCCAGTTTGGCATACAATGTGATTCCGCCCAGGGGGTTATTGATCTGATGGGCCACGCCGGCAGCCAATTTTCCAAGGGATGCCATTTTTTCAGACTGCAAAAGCTGCAGCTGAGTCTTTTCCAGCTCGGCATTGATCCGTAGCCGGTCGCGTAAATCATGAAAGAAACCAATGGTGGCAACTTCACGACCGTCCTCATATATGATGGAGGCATAAAGGCTGATCGGGATACGCTCACCGTTTTTGGCCAATGCCTCCGTGTGGTACGTTTTCAGTTTCCCCCGGCCGCCACACTCTTCACTGCGCAATTTGCGCATCACCTTTTTGGCATTGTCGCCGGGATAAACATCGCGGATATTTAGGTTGTTCAGGGCCTCTTCCACCGTGTAGCCAAACACCTCGGCTGCCGAATCATTGAAAATCAGAATTTTGCCATTTGTGTCCGCGGCAATCACGCAATCCACGGCACTGTGAATAAGATTGCTTAAGAACGCATTGGTCCGTCGCAGTTTTTCTTCCAGAGCATCCAGCGCCGGAAAATCAAAATCCAGCATCACAAAGGCATCGATCTTGGCACCGTTTAATATCGGATAGGAGTACAAACACGGTATCTTCCCCCGATAGGAGGTGGGATGATAACCGGGGCTGAGGGCCGGTTGCCGATTGCGGCCCACTTCAAGGGTCGGGCATTTTTCACAGGGAGAATTGCGGTTGTAAAGGATACGGTAGCATTTTTGACCGACAACTTTAGCCTCGGGTATCTCATTCGCCTGCCCTCTGATGGCAAGAATCTCAAATTCCGGTGATACCACCAGCATCCTGCGATTGAAAGCCTCGATCGCTCGTAGAATAATTTCTTTGGGGTTACGTGTATTCATATGTCCCAAATCCTCAATTGGCAGTCAGTTCGGGTCTTGGTGTTCGCGTTAACTCCGGCCGGAGTTTCAGATTTAGACGATCTTCAGGGCGTTTTCAAATCACGGCCGGTGACAACCAAGAACCGATTGGTTGTTAAAGGGTGAGAGTACGTTAATTGGCCAAAAAATGCAAGTGGCGATCACCTAACTATACTATAACCGGACTGACTTTTATTTTAATTTACATTTCTCATATTAGCTGTCGATGGCAACATTTCCGATGCATCGGTAACAATCGGATCGAATCTGCCATGAAAAAGGTCAATTTCCAACAATGAAAAGGGACTTGAAACCGTAAAAGCCTCGTGATAACGTCATATTCTCTAACCAAATCTCACCGATGTTTATCTATTCATTTAGGAGGATACGGCTCGTGCCGCACAAGGCGCCTTCCATTACAAACATTGCTCTGGTGGGCGGCGGGGAATTCTGCAGGGAAATTCTCGAGAAAACCACTTCTGTTTATGAACAGGAGGGTGTTTATGCACCTATCATAGCAGTAGCGGATCCAGATCCCGAAAGCCCGGGAATTCGGCTGGCGGATGAACTGGGGCTGTTAACATTCAGCAATTGTCACCAGCTTTACGATCCGCGTTACAGTATCCATTTAATTATCATGTTGACGCCCAAGCAGAAAATTTTCGATGAAATTCTGCGCACACACCCTCCCCGCATCCGGCTGCTTTCATACAATGTCTTTGAAATTTTCTGGAAGGCCATCGGTCTGGAAGAGCGCAAACTGCGGGATCGAACCGAGGAGATGGAGACGATTCTGAACGGCATTCAGGATTTCATCATGGTCATCACCCCTGATATGGAAATTGTCGAGGTTAACGATGCATTTCTTTCCAAAATGCACTTTACCCGCGAAGACGTTATCGGCAAGAAATGTCACGAAGTCTATTACAAAATAGATCATCCCTGCGAAAGCGGACAATTCGATTGTCCCCTGCAAGAAGTCGTCCGCAACAAAAGACAGAGCCGCAAAATCCAAACCCGCTTGATGCCGGGCGGCGAAAAGCGCTATTACGAAGTCAACATCTATCCAATCTGGGAGAAGGACGGCAAAATTCACAAATTTATTCATATCAGCCGCGACATCACCCAGCACAAAAAGGAAGAAGAGGAAATCACGCGTCGTCTCGAACAGATGGTCGAAGACCGTACCCGCCAAGTCAAAGAAACCCATGAAAAACTTTTGCATCAGGATAAAATGTCCTCTTTGGGCAAGCTGTCGGCCTCCGTGGTCCACGAAATCAACAATCCCATTGCGGGTATCTTGAATCTAATTATGCTCATGCAGCGAATTGTGGCCGAAGACACCGTCGGGCAAGATCAAATCGAACAATTTCAACACTACCTGAGTCTGATGGAGACAGAAACCCGTCGGACCAGTCGCATCGTTTCAAATCTGCTGGCATTTTCCCGCCAGTCCAAGGTGGAACCAAAACGCTTGAGCGTCAACCGTCTCGTCGAACAGACCTTGTTTTTGAATTCAAACCTGCTTAAAATGGACGGTATTAAGGTTGAAACACTGCTGGATCCCGACCTGCCGGATCTGATGGGATCCGAAGATCAGCTGCAGCAAGTCTTCATGAACCTGGTGTCCAATGCCAGCGAGGCGATGGGTGGCGGCCAGGGGGGGGTGCTGACCATTGAAACCCGGCATTTACTCGGTGAAGACAGGCTGCAGATTAACTTTACGGACACCGGTCGTGGAATTCCCGAAGAGAATTATCCCAAACTGTTTGAGCCGTTTTTCACGACTAAGAAAAAGGGTAAGGGGGTGGGTTTGGGCCTATCTGTGGCTTACGGGATCATTCAGGAACACGGTGGATCTATTTACGTAAAATCGAAGATGGGGGAGGGAACCATCTTTCAGGTCAAGCTCCCCCTGAAATCCACCGCAGAGCGTCAGCTGAATTAATAAGACCAGATAGATCGGGGTGGCTTATGAATTGAGTGAGGAGGTTTTAGTGAGCAGCACAAAAATACTGATTGTCGATGATGAATTGATTATGCGGGAGTCCCTGGCCGGGTGGCTGCAAAGGGACGGATATACCGTGGACGCTGCACCGAGCGGAGAGGCGGCCCTGGAAAAACTAAAGGAGGCGCGCTTTGACATTATGCTGGTGGACATCAAGATGGAAGGCATGAGTGGCCTCGATGTTTTGCAGCATGTCAAAGAGAATGATCCGGATGTGGCCATTGTCATGATTACTGCCTATGGCTCCATTCCCACCGCCATCGAAGCCATGAAAAACGGCGCCTATGACTATATGCTCAAGCCGTTTGATCCCAACGAGTTGGGGGTACTGATCGATAAAATTATCAAACACCAAAACCAGGAGCGTGAAATGCTCTTTTTAAGAGAGGAGCACAAGGAACGCACCCGGTTCGAAAGCATGATCGGTCAGTCCAAACCCATGCAGGAAATTTTTGATCTCATCTGTGATGTCGCCCCCATGGAATCCACAGTTTTGATTACTGGGGAAACCGGCACCGGCAAGGGATTGGCCGCTAAAGCCATCCACACCAACAGCCCGCGTTGCAACGGTCCGTTTGTAATGGTCAATTGTGGCGCCATCCCCGAGCATCTGATGGAAAGTGAATTGTTCGGTCATCAGAAAGGGGCTTTTACGGATGCCAAGGAAACCAAAAAAGGCCGATTGGAGATGGCCCACGACGGCACCCTCTTTCTGGACGAGGTCGGCGAAATCAATATGCGCATGCAAATCGATCTGCTGCGGGTGCTGGAAGATCGGGTTTTTTATCGGGTCGGCGGGACCCAGCCCATCGAAGCGGACTTCAGGGTGATTGCCGCCACCAATCGGAACCTCGACAAGGCCATCAAGGATGGCAGTTTTCGCGAAGACCTCTTTTACCGCCTCAACGTGATCTCCATCAAAATGCCGCCCCTAAACAAACGCAAGGAAGACATCCCGCTGCTGGCAGAACATTTTCTCCATCGATTTATCCAGGAGACCAATAAAAATATCGACGATATCGACCGTGAAGCCATGGACGAGCTCATGCTCTATGACTGGCCGGGGAACGTGCGTGAACTCGAAAATGCCATCGAACGGGCCGTGGTGGTCGCCAAGGAGCGTAAAATACTACCCGAGCATTTACCCATTTTTTGCCACGAGCCCTTGCACGCCCCCAGAAGCAATAGCTTGCAAGAAGTAGAAAAAGCCCACATCCGGCAGATACTGACGGACAATGATTGGAATATCGCCCGCTGTGCCAAAATCCTGGACATTGACCGCTCGACGCTTTACAGCAAAATCAAACGATACGACCTTCAAAAGACAGCTTGACTTCCCAATCCGAACATAGCATTCTGATTTCACCGGTGGGAGAGCTAAGCATCGAACTGATTGAGGCCGTGGCCGGAGAAGTCGAGCAGGTATTCGGTTTTTCGACCGAAACAAGCCCGATTTTGCAGGATATTTCTTTTGCACTGGACGATAAACGCAATCAGTATCATTCGACGGCGATACTCGATCGGCTGGCCGCCAACCTTCCTCCCGGTATCATCAGAGTGCTGGCCATTGCCCAGGTCGATCTGTTCATCCCTATCTTAACCCATGTCTACGGTGAAGCCCAGCTTGGCGGAGCTGCCTGCGTTGTCTCGACATTTCGATTGAATGAGGGGCGCTCGGGACTCAACATCTCACAAAAGAACATCGGTAGAATTGTAAAAGAAGCCATTCATGAATTGGGACATACCTTCAATTTGCGCCATTGCCCGGAGCAGACCTGCATCATGCACTACTGCCGCAATGAAGAAGATGTCGATCGTAAATCCGACCAGCTTTGCCGTTACTGTTTCATCATGTTGGAAGATGAGATGAAGAGACTGAGTCTGAGCTGACCATGCCAACGATAACAAATTTTTCCATGGTTTCGAAACATCTTAGGGCCTGCTCCCAGCGATGGTGGTAATCTATTTCTATCCGGTCAGCTGCCAGCTCCTTGGGATCAATGCCGGTTCAAAATGGGGTGCCCTCCCCGCGGATAATGATCACCCGCACGTTTGGATCTTCCTGCAGGGTCAATTGATCTGGTCGACTGATTATGTTCCATTCTAATCGCGGCTGAAAGCCGCTCCCACGAGCTCCAAAAAATGCTGGGTCAATGCTACAGAGTTTTTGTCTCGAATAGACTGGTCGCTCACGGCCGACGGCATCAGCTCCTACGATAATTCTATCAAAGACGGATCATACGCCTCCGGGGTGCGATAACCGAGAAGATTGAGGATCGTGGCGGCCACATTGCTCAGACCCGGGTTGTCAATCTGTTGGAGGGAAAACCGGTTTACGTCCGAGAAATCTTTGATAATGAACGGGACCGGATTTTTCGTATGGGAAACCATGGGTGCGCGCAGGCCATTTTTTTCGGTCCACATGCAATCTGCGTTGCCGTGGTCGGCGGTGACGATGGCCACACCCCGGGTGTCCCTGACGGCCTTCAGGATTCTCCCCAGGCACATGTCCACCGTCTCGACCGCGATGCGGATGGCGGCAGGCAACCCTGTGTGCCCGACCATATCGCCGTTGGCATAATTCAACCGAATGAATTTGTATTTGCCGCCCCGGATCACATCAATCACCGCATCTGTGATCTCGGCAGCCTTCATCCAGGGTCGCAGATCGAAGGTGATCTTGTCCGAGGGAATTTCCACATATTTTTCCAGTTTATCATCAATGTAGCCTGTGTTGTTTCCGTTCCAGAAATACGTGACATGGCCGAACTTCTGGGTTTCTGAAATAGCAAACGAGGTTGTACCGGCAGTGCAGAGATATTCACCCAGCGTTCGATCGAAGGCCGGCGGTTCAACCAGGAAATTCCTGGGGATATGCGCATCCCCGTCATATTCCATCATACCGGCATAGAAAACGTCGGGGAACCGCTTACGATCAAATTCGGTGAAATCCGTCTCTTCGAAAGCCCGGGAAATCTCGATGGCCCGGTCCCCTCTGAAGTTAAAAAATATCACCGCATCACCGTCTTCGATGGTGCCGATCGGCTTTCCATCTGCAGTAATCACGAAGCTTTCCATATATTGATCCGTGATTTCAGGATCTTCCGTGTAATATGTCTGAATGGCCTCCACAGCAGAAGAGAAAGCACGCCCTTTCCCGAGTACGTGGGCATTCCAGCCATTTTCTACAATACTCCAATCGGCGTCATAGCGATCCATCGTGGTGACCATCCGTCCACCCCCGGACGCCATGCGATAGTCGCGGTCATCGGTAGATAATTGCTCGAGCTTTTTCTCGAGGGGTTCAAAATAGGTCAGCGCGCTTTTCTGCCCGACATCTCGCCCATCGAGCAGGCCATGGACCCGCACCCGCTTGAAATGGTCGGCCGCACATCGATCCAGCAAGGCCTCCAGCTGTTCGATGTGACTGTGGACATTTCCATCTGAAACCATACCGATAAAATGCAGGGTGCCACCCTGAAGAGTGCGCTTTTGTACTTCCTCCCATGCCCGACTTTTAAAGATCTTCCCCGAATGGATGGCTTCACGGACCAACCTGGCCCCCTGGGAGAATACCCGTCCTGCCCCCAGGGCATTGTGCCCTACTTCGGAATTTCCCATATCGTCATCTGACGGCATACCCACGGCGGTGCCGTGCGCTTTCAGTTGAGTCACCAGGGGCTCCTTCAAAAGAGTGTCCAACACTGGCGTGTAAGCCATATAGACCCCGTTGCTTTCATCGTCCGGACCGATTCCAACGCCGTCCATGATCACGGTGATCACCGGGCCGGAAAAATCAGCATAATTCTCGAGCCGTTTCAACTCCAAACCACCCATGATATCTCCCTTTTTTTTAATTCACACATAATTTGCATTTGACCATATTCAGTCTGATTGGCACGATTTTTGGGCTTTCTATTGCAAACGATTCTACCAAGTACAAGTAGTTCTGAATGCGGAAGGTAAACATTGACCAATAATTTTCAAGGAATTGCTTGCAATCTAAAAAAAAGGTTTTAATTTTTGATAGCCGGACGTCAAACAAACTTGCCGAACGATGTCCAACCTCTCATGTCAACCAAGTATCTATTTTACCATTCAACTTCACAAAATAATACGGGAAAGGAGATTAAAAAATGGATCCATCCGGGATTTTGGCCAAAGTGTACGAATTATTGACCGTTTATGGTATCAAAGTCATTGCTGCCATCGCCATTTTTATCGTGGGTCGTTGGGTGGCACGAGCCATTGCCAATTTTATCAAAAAGGCGATGACCAAGAGCAACACCGATGAGACCCTGGTAAAGTTTGTCGGAAGTTTGAGCTACATTGCCTTGCTCGCCTTTGTGATCATCGCCGCCTTGAATCAACTGGGGATTCAAACCACATCCTTCATAGCCATCCTGGGTGCCGCCGGCCTGGCCATCGGTCTTGCATTGCAGGGATCACTGGGAAATTTTGCAGCCGGGGTGCTGATGATCATATTTAAACCGTTCAAGGTAGGTGATTTTATTGAAGGG
>JASFSK010000181.1:0-8129 GCA_050114455.1 Desulfobacterales bacterium
TCAGGGTAAGTGGAATAAAAAAAGTCAAGGGCTCGTCTTATTTCAGTGCACCAGTCCGAAACAACCGAAGAGACTATCCCCTTCAGATCCTCCGGTGTAAGGCGTTCTGGATTATCGCCGTATTTGAACTGTTCAGCTTCCTCGAAGGAGCATTCAATCAATGACATTATTTTTTGATTTATTTGTCCACATCCCAAAGAGACATCTCGCATGAACAGCGACGAATTGCCCTTGAGAATGTTCAATGAAGTTTTGCTGGCTCCGATATCAATAAGAGCAGTATTTTCGTTTTGCATGTCATAGTTGGCTTCAAAGGTATTCTGCAAAGCGAATGCTTCAACATCTACGATACAGGGATTGAGCCCGGCTAGATTAACTAGGTTGATATAGTCATTGACCATTTCTTTCTTGGCTGCAACTAAAAACACATTCATCTGTCCAGGATTGGACTCACTTTCTCCGAGAATTTGAAAATCAAGATGGACATCGCTGATATCAAATGGGATATATTGCTCGGCTTCAAAGTGGATTGTTTCCTGGAGTTTTTCCTCGTCCATAGTTTGAACGCTTATCTTCTTAACGATAACCGAGTAGCCACCGATCGATACAGCAACATTGCTTTCTTTAATATTGTAAGATTTGAGCAGCTGTTTAATCGATTCGGCTACGGTCTCGGAATCGTTAATGGTACCTTCTTCAATGGCACCATGAGCAATGTCCACGATACCAAAACGTTTTAGTGATAGGCCTTGTTTTGTTTCGGTGATTTCAGCCGCCTTTATGGACCGGGAACCGATGTCGAGACCGACGATGTGATCTTTTTTACCAAAAGCCATGGGTGTGGTTTAATCCTTTAATGTATTTTCTGATATTTGGTTACCCGCAACATACTTCGAATCTGACTTGTTAATCTGAACGAAGAATCACTTGGTTGATCTGGTTATTTTTATTTGAGGTATATTTTAGGTGCCTTTGTGTCATATGCTGATGCAATTTCTGCGCCAAGGCCAAACAACAGGGTTGACCGCTTGCGAATATGGTTTAAGTTTACACTAAGTTTTCTTATAATCAGTGTGTTAGAGGAGGTGTTTGCCTAATTTTTAAATTTAGATGATGGCGTCATTCGGTTTCATCTTGAACTTCAAGTTTGAAATTTCATTTAAAAACCGTCAATATTTTGAAGTAATTGCCATGCATGTTCTTTGTATCGGTTGGCCAAATGGAAACTTTAGAAAAAAATCTTTAATTTGACATTAAAAATGAAAATCTCTAATATCACTGAATAAATTTGGAATCAGGCCCTCATACTGGAATCATAATCTATCAATGAACACCAAATCTCCTGAAGAAAGCACGACACCTTTTCGACTGGTAAAATATTTTACATTCACCGGGCTGATCGTAATTTTCCTGGTTACAATTATCCTATCGGTACTCAATACCCATTGGGTCAAATCAATGCAACGCCAGAAAAGCGAAACTTATGCTCACAGTCTTATTGAGAATCTGAACCATCAAGTATTTATCCAGGTTCTTATTCCCATGGATTTTATTTTTGGGAAAATCCAATTTAGCAACCGTAAACAATTCGAACGCATGGATATGGTCGTTCGTGGAACCTTACATAGCTTCAAGGTTGAAGCACTCAATATATACAGTGTGGATAACACGATATCATACAGCTTTGATCCGGATCTGATCGGACGAAAAAATTTCGGTGGTACCGGATACCAACAGGCCCTTGAAGGAAAAACAACTTCAAGGCTTGTTCAGCGAGGCAATTTTTTTGAGATTTCACTGGGGTTTCCTAAAGAAGCGCGACTGATAACGTATGCACCGTTGCGCGCAGAACCCGAACCATTCAGGATAACAGGCCCCGTGCTAGGTGTGGTTGAAATTGTACAGGATCTGTCCGGAGATTATAAAACAATTTTTAGAATCCAAATATTGGTTGTGATTACCTGTGCCTTAATGATGGGGGCTCTTTTTGTGGTGCTGGTGTTTGTTGTCAAGCGAGGTGAAGGCATAATTCAAAAGCGAGCCATAGAAAGACTCCGACTCAAGGAGCGCTTGAGCCAGGCTGAAAGGCTTTCTGCCCTGGGGGAAATGGCTGCCGGGATCTCACATGAGATCCGAAATCCCTTGGGGATTATTCGTAGTTCGGCTGAACTTCTAAAGAAAAAAGTGACCAAAATTGACCCGTCGAACACAATGCCGGATATTATTGTCGAAGAGTCCAGTCGACTCAACAGCATCATTACTGATTTTATAAATTTTGCCAAACCCGGAAACCCTAAATTGAGTCAGTGTCGTGTCGAGAATATCATTGAAAAAAATATCACGTTTCTATCCATGCAGATGAAAGAAAAAGGATATCACCTCAAAAAGGACTATCAGAATGATCTGCCTGAAATACAGGCCGATGCAGATATGCTTTACCAGTCATTTTTAAATATCTTGCTTAATGCCATGCAAGCGATGCCTGGTGGCGGCGCTATTGCAGTTTCCATTCGTTCAAACGGCAAGGTTTTGACCATCAATTTCGATGATGAGGGTCAAGGAATTGCAGACGAAATTCTGGAAAAAATCTGGGATCCTTTTTTTACTACCAAAGATATGGGGACGGGTTTGGGTCTTGGCATGGTTAAAAATATCATTGAATCCCATAACGGCAGTATCCAGATTGACAACCGAACCGAAGGTGGAGCTAGAGTAAGCGTAAAATTGCCGATAGAATACACAAAGTTGAAAACGGATTAAAAGTGTAAAATTATGGAAACCATATTAATTGTCGATGACGAAAAGAATTATCTGCGGGTGCTCAGCGCGGTACTGGAAGAAGAGGGCTATGAGGTTCTTACTGCTCTTAGCGGCCAAGAGGCCCTTGAGATACAGGAAACGTCGGATTTGGATTTGACACTTACGGACATGAAGATGCCCGGAATGGACGGTATCAAATTACTCGAACACATTAAGGCGAATGATCCGGATCTCCCGGTAATTATGATGACAGCCCACGGCACAATCGACAAGGCGGTCGAGGCCATGCAAAAAGGTGCTTACAGCTATATCTTGAAACCTTTTGACAATGAACGCCTTAATATCTATGTCAAAAAAGCTGTGGCCATGTACCAGGTGGTCAAAGAAAACCGGCGTCTGCGCGATGAGGTAAAATCCCAGTATCGCTTCGACAATATCATTGGAAAAAGCAAGGCCATTCGAGAAGTTTTTGAAATGATCAAAAAAGTCGCCCCGGCAAATGCCAGTATACTGTTGGAGGGCGAGAGCGGCACCGGTAAAGAGTTGGTTGCCAAATCCATTCATTTCAACAGCCCGCGCCGTGATAAACCCTTCATTGCGGTAAATTGTTCGGCTTTGGCCGAAAATTTGCTGGAAAGTGAACTTTTCGGGCACGAAAGAGGCGCCTTCACCGGAGCTGTGGCCAAAAAGAAGGGGCGTTTTGAACTGGCCGACAACGGAACTCTGTTTCTCGATGAAATCGGAGAATTATCCTCTGGTCTCCAGGTGAAATTGCTGCGCGTGCTACAGGAAAAAGTGTTTGAACGTGTGGGTGGCACCAAACCCATTTCTGTGAACATCCGGATTATCGCGGCAACCAACAAAAATTTAAAAGAAGAGATGACCAATGGTCGCTTTAGGGAGGATTTATTCTACCGTCTCAATGTGGTACGTATTGTTCTTCCGCCGTTAAAGCAGCGCCAGGAAGACATTCATCTTTTGGTCAAGCATTTTATTGAAAAGTACGCATCCGAGCGTAAAGCAGCTGTACCTGTGAAAGGAGTTGACCAGGAAGTGGGTCGTATATTTTACGATTACAGTTGGCCGGGCAATGTGCGTGAACTTGAAAATTTAATTGAACGGGTTATGATTCTATGTCCCAATGACACGATCCATGTATCCGATCTGCCGGCTGGGTTTAAAGATAATGTTCACAATGCGTTGAATTTGGAAGGCATACCAAACCATGCCGGGTTGTATGAAACTCTGGCCATGATTGAAAAAGCCATGATCGAAAGAGCCCTGAAAATGGCAGACAACGTTCAGGCCCATGCAGCTTCAATATTGGGAATCGGAAAGAGTGGTCTTAATCAGAAAATAAAAAAATATAATCTGGATCTAAATTCAAAAAATTAAAGATTGGGTATCGCCGATTTTATATCCAATCTTCCATCGAAACATAACTATTCATCCCAGCAATTGTTCTTTAACAAGGTCAATATAGATAAAATCTTGATGATCGGTGAGTATTTTATTGTATGCTTCACGACTTTTTTCCTTCTCACCCAGTTTCTCATATAGACGACCCAAGTGATAGAGAGCTTCATCGCGCATAACAGGTTTCGGTGCCGAAACAATTTTTTCAAAATAGCCGACTGCCGTCGAATATTCTTTTTCCTGCTCATAGGCATAGCCGAGGTTGCTGAGAATTTGACTGTGGATCATCGGGTTTTTGTTAAAATCCAAAAGGGCTTTCTTGTATAACTCAATGGCCGGTTTGTACTTTCCGGCATTATAGCAGATGTTGGCATAAATTAAGCGGGCGAGTTTTGCGCTCTCTTTACCTTTATATTTGGTAAGAATGAATTTAAAATCTTCCGACACTGTACTATAGATTTCATCCGGTTTCTTTTCTGTTTTTAGGTCGTTGTATTTTAGCAGGCTCTGGTGCAGCAATGCGGATGCGTTGTTTTCAGATCGTATTGAAAAGAATCTATAGCCGGAAAAAATCAAAGCCAGGGCTACAATTATACCCAATGCATAGATCAATTGATTTTTGTGATCGACAGCGAAACCTATTAACTTCCCGGTTATGGTAATAAATTCATCTGGCTCTCTTAATAACTCTTTGCGAGTTTTTTTTTGTTTCTTTGCCATAATTTCTTTTATAACCTCCCTGATTTAACTCCTCGAAACTCACAAGTTCTCGATAAGACGGATTTGATTAAACTTCTTCCTCAACGCCCTATCAATTCAAAAGCATTTTTATCCTTTCCCATCCCTCATCCGGTATATTGGCACCCACAACCTGACATACCTCATAACCGCATGCTGAGCCCAATCGACCACATTTTTCAAGCGAATATCCATTGACGAGCCCAAACAGAAACCCAGCGGCCCACATATCACCGGCACCTGTGGTATCCAGCGCATAACCATCTCCCACCGGATCGATGGTAACGGTATTGCCCTCATAAGAGATATAACTTCCACGGGGTCCAACTTTGAGAACCGCAAGATCCGCCTGCGCGGAAAGTGCTTCAATGGCAAGAAGTTCATCAGAGTGCCCTGTATAGGCTTTGGCTTCATCTTCATTGGCGATAAGGATATCTACAAAATTATCAACGAGTTGCCCAAGCAGTTCTTTAGATTCATTGACCACCGTAAAACTGGCCAAGTCCAGCGAAATTTTGGCGCCAACGGATTTGGCAGCACTCAATGCGGCCTGGATTAATTCAGGGTTAAATAGCATGTAACCTTCAACATGGACGACCGCAGCGTCTTTAAATATCTTTGCCGTTATTTCTTCCGGCCGCGTTTCTCCTGAGGCACCTAAAAAGGTAAACATGGAACGTTGGGCATCCGGAGAAATGATCGATAGTACCCTTCCGGTTGGCGATGCAGATCGAAACAACATAGGCATAACATTTTGATTTTTTAAATCGGCCTCAATCAACTTCCCCATATGCCCTTGTCCGCATTTACCCACAAACTTTGCGGTTCCGCCAAGCTTTCCGATTCCGACAATGGTATTGCACGCTGACCCTCCTGGAACGATGCTGGCGTTACCGGAGGACAAAGCGAGATTACGGTCAATGGTCTCTTTATCCACCAGGGTCATACCGCCTTTGACAGCACCGGTATTTATTAAAAAATCATCTCCTTCATGAATAAGAATGTCCACCAGTGCAGAGCCGATTCCGACAATCAACTGCCGGTTGCTATTAATAAAAGGCAATTTAACTTTTCCTTTCATTCTACCAGACAAGGGTCTCGAAGATCCAGCCACGATCCCCATCGCTATGTTCAATGTGCAGCCAGCTTTCTTGGTGCTTTAGAACTTTAAACGGAATTCCCCTTTCAACGCTAAATAAGATTTTATCTTTGGTACTGGGCCCGGAGCGGATGTTACAGCGATCTTTTTTGGTTATGACCGATGGGACATTCCCAACCAGCGATTTATGTACCCACCCTCTGTCATCCTCAAAATCCCGGAAATAATACCATGAATCTGATTTTTTTAGCACAAATATAGGGTAGTATCTCTCTACTTTCCATAAGATATCAGATTTGCTGTCGGGACCGGAACGGATATTGGCCACAGAACCGATAATGGTTAACCGTTCAGCTAAAGCAGGTCCTACAATAAAGAAAATTAGAACAATTGGAATTATTAACTTGAGTTTCATGACCGTGTATTTTCCCATACGCAATTTTGTAAACAGTAAGGCATCAGCCACAAATTTATTAGACAATCCTGTTGTTACCGGTCTCAATAAGATATGAGATTATCATCGATTTGACCCTAAGCCAAAATCATTTGTCGCGACACAGTTTATTCAATAATAGATTCCAGGATTTTTTACAAATAATATTCAAGCTTCTCCAGGGCTTTCGTTAAAGTTTCAGGATTTAAGCTTTGAAAAATACAAGATCCGGCAACTGAACACAGGTTAGCGCATTTCCGTAGACCGCACCGGTATCAATACCTATTTTGTTGAATTCCACAAGCGGTTTTTTGAGCGGAGTATGACCGAATATCACGCGTTTGCCGAAATCATATTTTGAGGAAACAAATTTACCTCGAATCCAGAGTAAATCTTCAGTCTTCTGGAATTCCAAAGGCACTTTCGGGCGAAGGCCGGCGTGGACGAAAATGAATTCGTCTGTCTCATAATAAAGTCTCAAAGATTCGTAAAATTCCATATGGTCGGGTGGAATTGGGAAAAATTCCGAGTCAGCGGGTTTAATCAAATAACTATCAAGGGTTTGTTGTCCCCCGTTTAACAGATAGCTGAAGCGGTCGGCACCGCTCAGAAACTTTCCGAGCATGTCTTCGTGGTTACCTTTTAAAAAAATAGTCTCTGGAAAACGTTTTTTCAATTTTATAAGATAGTCAACCACATCGACTGATTGAGATCCTCGGTCAATATAGTCCCCGATGAAAACAAGAGTATCATTATAAAGATCGATCGGTATTTTCTCCATCAGATTTTTCAGGCGGTCATAGCAACCATGGATATCTCCTATAGCAAATATCTTTTTCATCTTAACGAAACCAAAACATCCGGCGAGGTTGATCCAGTCGGGTAATTCCTTCCTGCTTGGCAGCGGCTACTGCCATTTGATACTCTTGGGGAGAAAGATGAGCGTGGATTTTAGGAAACCCGGCCGTTTTACCGCAGGGTCTGTATTGGGACATAACGTTGACATAGCTATCAGGTGATATATGCCGGACGATGAATCTCATAATTTTGCGGGTTCCGGCCAGCCCGTTCGGCAATACTAAATGCCGGATTAACAAACCACGCCAGGCAACTCCCGCATCATTGACCTGCAGATCACCCACTTGTTGATGCATCTCAATCAGGGCCTTTTTAGCAACCTCCGGATAATCACCTGCCTGGCAGGTAGTTTCGGAAACCTGGCTGTCCCAGAATTTAAAGTCTGGCATGTAAATATCAAACACACCGTCCAATAACTTGAGGGCGGTAATACGGTCATATCCGCCGGTATTGAAAATCAGGGGAACTGACAAGCCACGCTGTACCGCATTCTCGACAGCGGATAAAATTTGTGGAACAACATGTGAAGGGGTTACAAAATTTATGTTGTGACAGCCCTGATTTTGCAAATCCAGCATTATGCCGGCAAGCTCATCATCAGTAACCTGTTGGCCGTTCCCCAGGTGACTGATGTCGAAATTCTGACAAAATAGGCACAACAGATTGCAGTGGGTGAAAAAGATCGTACCGGAGCCATAGGTTCCAACCAATGGTCCTTCTTCCCCAAAATGCGGATTATAGCTGGACACCCAGGCGAGTTTCGCTGTTTTACAAGTTCCCGTTTCTCCGGATATCCTATCAACGCCGCATTTCCTGGGACAAAGG
>JASFSK010000182.1:0-8073 GCA_050114455.1 Desulfobacterales bacterium
CATGGTTTTTATATTTGCCCTGGGAACACTGCCGGGACTGCTGCTGCTGGGGACCGGCGCATCCGGTTTTGCACGCCGCTATCAAACCCATTCTGATATTTTAGCCGGACTTTTAATGATTTTTATGGCTGCTGAACTGGCTGTTAAAGCTTTTTCTACGATCATTTCTTAGTTATTACATCAACGATAACCATACGCTATCGAGAGAAATTCTGTTTTTCAGCCTATTTGACAATTTTTCGCATCAGCTTTACCACCTTCTCGGCCAATGGTTCTGTTTCATGTTTTTCCAGAATATCCATTGCCCGCGCAAGAGGCCAGGTTCACCCCCTTAGCCTTCCCTCGCATATCCAATCCTCGCGGTTGGGTAGATCGATTTGAAACATATGCATTGATGCTCGATTTTCTTCCTGAAAAAATAGAAATTACTTGAAACTGCTTCAAATCTGAAAGTATTGTGGTAGGGCTGGCATGAATCTGTCAATATACGGAATGTAGTGGTTTATACAGATTAATTCAAGATCGACTCGGGAGAGACAAGATGGAAATGAATGAAATCAGAGAAAACGCCCGGAAAAGAATGAGTGGATGCAAGGTATGCCCGGTCTGCAACGGCAGGGCCTGTGCCGGCCAGGTGCCGGGTATGGGCGGCGCGGGCAGTGGCGGTTCTTTTATTGCAGCGGTAGATGCCTTGGGCCGAATCAAGCTGAACATGCGGGTGATCCATGATGCCGTCGAACCGGACACCCGCGCGAGGGTATTGGGCCAGGAGCTAAAACTGCCGGTCTTTGCCGCCCCGGTAGCTGGTGTGAAAATGAACATGGGCTGCGAGGATGTTTCTGAAGATGATTACATTCGTGACTATCTGGCTGGCTGTGTCGACGGCGGGATCATTGGCAGTTTTGGTGACTCGGTCCCCGATTTCTTTTTCGAAGCTGGGCTGAATGCGTTAAAAGCGGTCGACGGCAAAGCCATTCCAACCCTGAAACCCTTTGAAGATAAATACCTCATGCCCAAGCTGGATAAAGCGGCTCAGGCCGGGGCCGAAGTGGTGGCAATGGATATTGATGCCGCCGGATTCATCATCCCCCGCATGATGGGTCGCCCGGTCCTGCCCAAGACCACCGCCGATCTGGCCCGGATTGTTGCCTATACTTCACTGCAAGTGGTTCTCAAGGGTGTGATGACAGCAGATGACGCCCGGCGGGCGGTGGACACTGGAGCCGCCGGCATCGTCGTCTCCAACCATGGCGGCCGGGTTATTGACCATCTGCCCGGCACTGCCGATGTTTTACCGGCTATCGTCAAGGCCGTCAAAGGCCAGATTACGATCCTGGTTGACGGCGGTATCCGTTCTGGAGCAGATGTGGTCAAGATGCTGGCCCTGGGAGCCGATGCGGTCATGATCGGCAGGCCGTTTTCCTGGGCTACCTTGGGAGGTGGCCGGAAAGGTGTTCAGTTATACCTTAAGCAGCTCACGGAGGAGTTTTTCACTACCATGATCGTGACCGGTTGCAAGGAAGTGGCAGACATAGACGAATCGGTGTTGTTCAATTCGAATAAACGGTAAAGGAGACCAGAATGGCGCAAACTGATGGAAAAACGATCGTTAATTCATGGAATGAATGGGACAGTCTGAAACGGGTCATCGTCGGACGGCCTGACGGAAGTTGCCAGCCTAAATCCGATCCCGGCTGGGATTATTATTGCCCGAAGGCCGGATTCGAGTTTGGACCGATGCCCGATGAAATGATCGAAAAGGCAACAGATCAAATGGATACCTTCTCTAAGATCTTGGAAAACCGGGGTGTTCTTGTCGAACGGGCCGTGCCGATTGAGTGCAACCAAAAGGCCTCGACGCCTGATTGGGAAGTCGAAGTCATGCATGGTTGCATGCCGCCCAGAGACGTCCTTCTTCCGGTCGGAAATGAGATTCTCGAGTGTACTATGTCGATTCGCGCTCGGTGGTACGAGTATCTTTGCTATCGGCCCATTCTGGAAAGATATTTTAGAGAAGATCCTAAATTTCAATGGATATCCGCACCAAAACCCCGACTCACCGACGAGTCCTATGAAAAGGACTATTACCATAACTTCAATAATGTTTGGACCAAGGCTGAAAAGAAAAAGCGGATGCTCGAGCGCCGATGGCATTTGACCGAGAAAGAACCTTTGTTTGATGCCGCCGACGGCATGCGGTTTGGTAAAGACGTTATCTGGCAGACATCAAGTGTGTCCAATGGGCTTGGCATAGACTGGCTGCGACGTCATTTTAAAGAAAAAGACATCCGGCTGCACGTGGTTCAGTTTACCGGGGATTATCATGCCTGGCATATTGACATCCATCTCGTTCCGCTTCGTCCTGGTTTGTGCATGTACAATCCGAAATGGTATTACATCACACCTGAGTTGGAAAATTTTTTTAAAATCAATGACTGGGAATTGATCCCGGCTGCCGAGCCGGTACACGTCTATGACGTCAATTGCGGCGTTGTCGGCGCCCGCAGAAGCACGGAATGGATTTCCATGAACACATTTTCAATTGACCCTAAAACCGTTTGCGTAGAAGCGCACGAAACCAAGTATATGGATCAGCTCGACAAATTGGGCTTTGAGGTGATACCGGTGCCTTTTGCCGATGTTTTTCCTTTTGGCGGCGGCCTGCATTGTGCCACGGTCGATGTTTACCGGGAAGGAAATTGCGAAGATTATTTTCCGAACCAGATAGATGGATTTTAACAACAGCAAATCGGGCGGCCGAATGTTGACCAGGTGCTCGATGACTTCATCAAAAATCATAGACTTGGTTAATTCAATCAAGCCATCAGAAGTGTATTTTTTTCTTGACGGGTATCATGGAATGAACGTATAGCCAACAAAATTATGTATAAACACATCACTTCATTCAAATTCTGATCTAACCTTACAAATGTCAGATTGAAAATTGGATCCGCAGAAAACTCATTGAATTAAAATAATATACCAGGGATTTTGCCATGTCAGCTGCCACCGCAAACCAGGGTTCGAAGCCGAGTCGCGATCATACGGGCAGCCCTCAGGCAGAAACGGATTTTAAAATAGGTCTGGCGGTCAGAAATGTCGACAAGCGTTTCGGCAGTGTTCAGGCAGTCAAAAACGTCAGCCTGGATGTGCATGCCGGTGAGTTTTTTACCCTACTGGGGCCTTCGGGCTGCGGCAAAACCACCTTATTGCGCATGGTCGCCGGCCTTGAGCTTCCAGATAATGGACAGGTTCTTTTAGGCAACGAAGATATCACCTCCCTTCCGGCCAACAAGCGTCTGGTCAATACTGTTTTTCAAAGCTATGCTCTTTTTCCGCATCTTAACATTTTTGAGAATGTGGCCTTTGGGCTGCGTTCGCGCCGAACTCCCCGGGACGAAGTGGATAGCCGTGTCAACCGCCGGCTGGAAATGCTGGGCCTGGAAGAGATGGCCGATCGCTATCCTCACCAGCTGTCCGGTGGCCAGCAACAGCGGGTGGCGCTGGCACGCGCACTGGTTAACGAACCCGAGGTTCTTCTACTGGATGAACCGATGTCCGCGCTGGACGCCCGGTTGCGGTCTCAGGTGCAGGTGGAGCTGCGGCGATTACAGCGCAAACTGGGACAGACCTTTATCCTGGTAACACACGACCAGGCCGAGGCCCTGGTGGTTTCCGACCGCATTGCGGTGATGAATGAAGGTGAAATTATTCAACACGGATCACCCAAGGAGGTGTATGAGCAACCCAGGACCCGATTTGTGGCCGAGTTTCTGGGTGCAGCCAACCTGATCGAAGGCAGACAGGTGGGTGGACGGTTTGAAACCGGGTTCGGGACGTTACAACTTCAAAAACCACCCCAATGGGACAGGGGTACGGTTGCCATTAGACCCGAGCGGATTCAGGTTGCCAATCAGCCACCCTCAACAAATGGCATCAAAGCGACCTTGCGAGAAGCGATTTATCGCGGAACCAATGTCGATCTCTGGCTGGAGCCGGGCCCTCTGCGCGTTCGCACGGCAGCCCATCACAACTTTGAACCCGGTGAGGACCTCTGGCTGGAACTTCCTCAGGAAGGTTTGGTGGTCTTGGATGAGTAGCATGCTTGTCTGGTATGGAGAGCTCACCACCCAGCGAAACCTCACCCGGCGAGGCCTGGGATATCTGGGTGTCGGAATCCTCTGGCTGCTGGTATTCCTGGTCTTACCGGGACTGGTGCTGATTCTGGTCAGTTTCATAACCCGGGGCGGATACGGTCAGCTGGTATGGGATTTTACTTTTGAAAACTACAAGCGTTTTCTGGGCTTCAGTGTATTCGGGTGGACAGCGGATTATATTATCATATTATGGCGATCTGTCTGGGTCGCTTTGATGTCTACCCTGATTTGTGTAATTCTGTCATACCCGCTGGCATTTTTTATCTGCTCGCGTCCGGAAAAAAAACGCTACATCTGGTTGACACTGGTAATTGTTCCATTCTGGACCAACATGGTCATTCGTACGTATGCCTGGTTGTTGATCCTGGCTCCGGAAATGCCGCTGGCAAAGTTAGCCTCTTTTGTGAAGCTGATACCGCCGGATACCCCGCTTTATCCGAGTGCCTTTGCTGTTTACATGGGAATGGTGTCCATATTTCTTCCGTTTGTGACATTGCCGCTGTATTCCAGTGTCGAGCGTCTGGATTGGTCCCTGGTGGAAGCCGCCCAGGATCTGTATGCATCCAAAATGAGGGTGTTTATGCAGGCTATCCTGCCCCAGACGCTGCCGGGACTGACGGTGGGGGTTATTCTGACCTTCGTACCGACCATGGGGATGTTTGTGGTGCCGAACATCTTGGGTGGCTCCAAATACATGCTGGTGGGCAACCTGATTCAACAGCAATTCGGCACCAGCCGCGACTGGCCTTTCGGTTCAGCCATCAGTATGGCATTGATGGTACTGACCCTGGTCAGTCTGCAACTATACCGGCGCCGCAGTAAAGAGGTTGATGTCATATGAAACGGATCCATCCCTTTGTCACAGCCATGGCAATGTTTGCGATTGCATTTCTGTATCTGCCGCTTGTGGCTGTCGGGGTCTTCTCGGTCAACGCCACCCGTTTCGGCCTGACCTGGAAGGGGTTCACTTTCGACTGGTACGTCAAACTACTGCACAACGAATTTATTTTGGAAGCGGCCTGGAACACATTAGTGCTGGCGGTGGTCTCCACGGCAGTGGCCACCATACTGGGCACATTTTTGGCTATTGGTTTGGACCGCTTTCCGTGGGGCAAAAAAACCAACACTTTTTTGGATGTGGTGCTGCACATTCCGGTGGTGATTCCCGACATCATTCTGGCCGCATCCCTGGTGGTGGCTTTCGGGTTGCTGCGCCTGATTTCAGCGGTATTTGAACCCGGCCTGTTTAACATGATTATCGGTCACATCACCTTTCAGATAGCGTTTGTCGCCCTGGTGGTCCGCAGTCGCCTGGTCAGCCTGAGCCGGGACATCGAGGAGGCCGCCCGGGATCTATTTGCCGGCACTTCCTATTTATTGCGCCGGGTGACCATACCCCTCCTGATGCCGGGCATCGTGGCCGGCGCCATGATGGCGTTCACGCTTTCACTGGATGATTTCGTGATCAGCTTTTTTACCGCCGGTCCGGATTCGGTAACCTTGCCGCTCTTCATTTACGCGGCGGTCAGACGCGGGGTTAGCCCTCAAATCCATGCGCTGTCAACCATGACGGTGCTGGTAACGGTAATTTTAATTTTCGGGATTGAACGATTTACGAGAAAGTAACCATACTGACAATTAATTTGTTGAAAGGAGAATTGTGATGAAAAAATTAGTTTTACTTCTAATGGTATTGACTGTTGTTTGGGGTGGATCTGCCTGGGGTGGTAAAGATGAACTGAGGATTTACATCTGGTCAGAGTACATGGATGAAGAGTTTATGGCCGCGGAGTTCGAAAAGAAATTCGGTTACAAGGTACGTATCGATCATTTTGAGAGTTACGAAGAAATGATGGCCAAACTCCAGGGCGGGGGCGCGAGCCAATATGACCTGATTTGTTTGGGTGATTACGTGTTTGAAGCCGCCATGTCGATGAATATGATCCAAAAGCTGGATCATTCCAAAATACCCAACCTGAAAAATCTGATGCCCAGATTTTACAACGATTACTACGACCCGGGATGCAAATACCATGTGCCGTGGCAGTGGGGTTTTACCGGGCTGCTGTATCGCAAAGATAAAATTGCGGACACGGATGCCCAGTCGTGGTCTCTCCTCTTTGATCCCCAAAAATTACAAGGACCCTTTTATCTGCTGGATTCTCAGCAAGAAATGATCAGCCTCACGATGAACTACCTGGGCTACGATCCCAACAGCTACGATACGGATCAGATGAAGGATGCAATGGATTTGCTGATCAAAACCAAGAAACGTTCAAATTGTCTGGGCTTCAAAGGCGGGGTCGGGGCGCGCGATGAAGTCGCTTCCGGGGCAGCCCATACCTCGACTTGTTACAACGGTGATGCCAACAAAGTTGTCAGTGAAAATCCCAAGACCCTTGGGTTTACGGTTCCCAAGGAGGGAACATTTATGTTTCTGGACGCTCTGGCGCTCACCAAGGATGCACCGAACCCCGAGGCCGCTTACAAATGGCTAAACTGGATATTGGAACCTGAAATTGGTGCCAATATATCCAACTTTGTTCAGTATGCCACACCGAACCAGGCCTCTTTGCCTTTTATCAACAAAGCGGATTTAAACAACCCGACCATTTACCCGTCAAAGGAAGTTATGGAGAAGCTATTTTATTTAAAGGATCCCGGTACGAATATGAAATTGCTGGATCAGGCCTGGACCAGAATAAAAGCGCAGTAGTCATTTTTGCAGAATTCAAGAAATCCCGCTTTTCTGACATATTCCGCGAGAAGCGGGTTTTTATTCGCGGAAAAAACGGCAAATGAAACGTATCGATATAATCATGACTGCCGGGTGACATCACTTAAAGAACCAGCCCATGAAAGGAGATTTTTTACAATGGCTAGCAGCAAAGAAGCATTACTGCAGGAACTGAGAAATCGAACACCCAAATCGGGTGCATATTGGCAAGAGGCCAAAGACCTGATTCCCGGCGGATTGATGAGCGGCGCGCGTAAAATGGAACCCTACCCGGTATACGTCGAACGCAGCAAAGGCGCCTATACCTGGGACATCGACGGCAACCGTTATATCGACTGCACCATGTCGTACGGCGTGCACGTACTGGGACACGGTCCGGAGCCAGTGTTGAAGGCTCTGCACGAACAGTGCGAACTGGGAATGAGCTACGGCATGCCCCATACCCGCGAAGTGGAATTTACCGAACGTTTGGTCGAGTGCGTACCCTGCGCCGAACTGGCCATGGTTTGCAATACCGGAACCGAATCCACCATGCTGGCCTGGCGGCTGATGCGGGCTGCAAGCAACAAACCAGTGATAGCCAAATTCGAAGGCTGCTACCACGGCTGGCATGACTATGCCCAGTGGAGCGTGTTTGCCGACCCGAAAACCATGGGTCCAGAGGATCGCCCCAATATGGCTCCGGGTTCAGCCGGCATCCCTGACGGCGCCAAAAATACCGTAATGGTTTTGCCGTTTAACGACAATGCATTCCGATTGATCGAAGAACATGCCAACGAACTGGCCGGAGTGGCAATCGAACCGGTTCTGGGCGGTGGCATGCTGACCGTTGATACGGATTTTCTGGAGAAACTGCGTGAAGTGACTCAGAAGGCCGGCGTGCTGTTGCATTTTGATGAAGTCATTACCGGGTTTCGTCTGGCCTTAGGCGGGTATCAGGAAATATCCGGAGTGCTGCCAGATATTGCCACTTATGGCAAAATAATCGGCGGCGGCCTTCCCATTGGCGCCGTGGCCTGCTCCAGGGAGATGGTGGCCATCGCCCGGAAAACAGATGACGGATTTTCGGCTGCCGGGACCTTTAGCGGCAATCCTTTGACCCTGTCCACCGGTGCGGCCACGTTGAAATACCTGCAGGAAAATCGTCATCTATACGATGACATGATGGCCAAAGGCCAA
>JASFSK010000183.1:0-8068 GCA_050114455.1 Desulfobacterales bacterium
AAACGACTCTATTGGGGGAATGTCATTGTCATCTGCTTGCAAGGGTCTTGGATACGCTAACTATTTAAAATATAATATTTAATATACCACGACAGATGGAAAATTGTCAAAAAATGGGAGACCATCCAGAAAATCTGGGCGAAAGCCACATAGAGCAATAAATGCATATATTTTGGATTGCAAAAGGCTCAATTGTAAAAATATCTAGAACCAAATCAGCTATTGATAGCCTTTGCAAGGTAGAGTCGCATATGAGATTTCGGACCTCGCCTCACTTTTCCTGAAATTGCCGCCGGCTATCCGGTCATCATTTTGCAGAATCTGGGTATTTCATGGTTTCCGATCTGGCATTATGCAGTGGTTGTCGGCTATGACACAGCAAAGGAATATGTCATTCTTCGTTCCGGTACCACTTTTCGTAAAGTTATGCCATTTGGTGTTTTTGAGAAAACATGGGCGCGAAGCAATTATTGGGGCATTCTCATTCTACGGCCTACACAATTGCCTGCTTTGGCAAAGGAGAAAACCTATCTATCTGCGGTGTTGGGTTTGGAAAAAGCGTATCAGTTTCAGGCTGCAGTATCCGGTTACAGGACTGCTTTGACGCGATGGCCACAAAGCATTGCGGCACGAATGGGGCTGGGCAACAGTTATTACGCGCTTGGTGATTTTTTGAATCCCGAAAATGCCTTCAGGGAAATAATAAGTTTACAGCCCCGGGCCGGTGCTGCATATAATAATCTTGCTCAAATTTTAATGGAGCAAGAACGGTACATCGAAGCTTTGGAGATGGCTCGCAAGGCAGTGTCTCTTGGAGGCCCCTTACAGGCTTTATACCATCAAACATTAAAAGAAATTAGATCTAAAATGCCTCTGCAGAAGTGAACACCTGTATGGGGAATCGGGATAAATGTGACCCGAAAAAGCGCCTAAACCGATGAGTGTTTCTCTTGCTGTCATCAAGTTTCTGATTGGCGATCCAATTCATTCTGCCTTAGAGGGTGGGATTGGAGAGGTGACGGTTATGAGATCGAACTGTGACCGGAAACCCGCAAATATCTCCACAAGCTCCAGGCTCACAAAGAGGTTCAGAATGGCTTTATCGTTCAGGGTGTTATTTCTTTTGTGATTTCACAAAAGGAAACACATCGGTAAATCCCAGAATGTCCGTTAACAATAACACTAAAAATACGATCAAAGCGGCACCTATAAGTGCCCCGAAGGCACCCCTACCGGCTGGAAGCTGTTCGATCTTACTAGCCACTTCTATTACCTCAGAATCTGACAAACTATCAATTCTGGCTTTTGCTTCATCAGGATCAATACCCTGGGATATCAATGCATCTTTAATGTCGTTTCTCGAAATCAGCGTTTTCAAATGATCCCGCGCATCTTGGGCTATGGTTTTGTCAAGTGTGACTTCTGTGGGAACCATCACAGCTAATAACGGTTGATAAGGAGTTGCGATCAACAACATAATGGTCGCCATAAATAAGCTTATAAAACCGATCTTTTTTCTTATAAGTTTCATTTCAGTCTACCTTTGATTGAAATTTTAGAGGTTTAAAGGGAGGAATCTTTTTTAAAAAAATCTGCAGAAATTATGCCAATTTTTTTAATATTTATTTTACAATTAATTTCAATTTGTTAAAGGGCTGCTAAAATGTTGAATTATAGATGTGGAAGGAAAGCTGGCAATATTCCGTCAAAGATATGACTTTTAGTATAATTTTGATTCAACATTTGCCAAAGCGAATGCATTCTGCAAGAATTCCATGAACCCTCCAAAACTCATGACGAACATCATATGTTTTAAGTTTGCTTTGGTTCCGGTACAGATGATTTAATGTGGATACCGAATTTATTGATTTATGCTCTTTTGTTTGTTTGCCGAAAGTAAAAAATCATACTGTCAGATTGGATTTTTGATAATCTATATCTGAAGTGGTTTGAATGATTTTCACAATGCCAAAATATGAATGTAGATACTACGGTAAAGAAAGGTGGGAGGAGATTTCTGAAAAAGACCTGTTGAGAGACCTAAGCGAATTTTATGGAACAGTGACACCTGCTATTAGGCAAATGATTAAAGGCAAACAAGTTCGGACAGCAATTGCCCTATATCGTCTAAAATTGCATAAATGAGGGTGATTACAATACCTCTCCTAATGATATCAAAGGATGCAAATTAGCTATTTTATAAAGGAATATAAAATGGATTCCGATGAAACTAAAAATGAATTATTGAATTGGATAGATTGTAATATTTATGGCCTTAATTATTGTGAAGAGAGGGTGAAATTAATATCTCCGATTGCATCTTAGATTGACAATCCAAATTTACATATTCTTGTATAAAAGATTACCAAGTCTTCCCAATAATTTTCCATTGACTTTTATAAATTCTATGCCCATTCCCAATCGATTTGCATTTGTCACTTCACCTATGATCCTGATGGGTTTGGCATCGCCTTCCAACTGGATATCCATCAGGAACCTAACCCCTACCGAAAGTGGTTTTCGCGTCTTTATGAAACAGCCCCCCAGACCAATATTGACAATGATATCGCTGAAGATACGTTTATTATAAAAATACCGAACAGGAATTCTACAAACTTTTCGAGGATAGGCTCTTTTTTCTTTTAGATTTATATTTTCAATCTTCTTTAATAGAAATCGCTGCTCTTCTGAATTCAAGGAAAGTATCAGATTGAACAAAGTTTTCAAATAGATATTGTACTTTTGTAATTTAATTCCGGATAAACTCATGACGACCAAACAGTTACTCCACAAATTACAATTAGTTGCAATGATGCCAACGATCATTGAAAATGGACTCATGTTGGTTATCGGAATTTTTTCTTCAGACTTAAAAAAAGCAAGGAATTATAAAGCGATTAAAGGTATAATTATTTATAATAATTTAGAAATTATTTTTAACGGGGGGAACTGAAGTAGAGATATTATACCCCACCAAAAATGCTGCTGAAAAATTTCACAAACGGCCAGATGAGGCCTCCTAGGATGGACACACCGGTTAGACGTCCGAATATGATTAATCCTAAGAGAATAAACGGGCCATAGCGTTCCATGATATGAAACATCGATCCAAAACTGTCCGGCAAAAGACCGGAAAGGATTTTGGAGCCGTCTAAGGGGGCAATGGGAAGGATGTTGAAAATGGCCAGCGCCAGATTAATCTGCAGACTCATAAAAATTACGTAGGTAAGTAATGTCATGAAAGAAGTTTGATCGGGCGTCTCAACCGTGGCGATAAAAATTCTGAGCAGAATCCCGCTGGCAAGGGCTAAAGCCATATTCGAAAGTGGCCCGGCAGCGCTGATCCAGAGCATGTCTTTTTTGGGGTTCTTTAACCGATAAGGATTTACCGGTACCGGCTTGGCCCACCCGAAATGCACCAAAAAAATCATGATGGTGCCCAAGGGATCCAAATGGCGCAGGGGATTCAGCGACAGTCGCCCATTTTGTTTGGCGGTATCATCTCCGAAGCGGTTGGCAACATATGCATGGGCATATTCGTGAAAGGTCAGTGCCAATAATATGGGTGGCGCTATCAACATCAGATTTTGAATTTGCATATTTTTTACTTAACCTCATGTTCAGGTCGAAAGATGAAACAAAAATCGGGAGCGCTGAATTGCTCGAAGCGATACCGTTACACCGGTTTGGCTATCAAACAAAGGGCCTTCTGCTTCGTTGTTCAGGTAGGATCACCCGTAGCAGTGGAAAGATCGAGGAAGAGATCGATTATAATATGGATGCGTTGTAATCGCTCGACTAAATAACGTGTTAATTTTCTGATTGGACTTCCAATTTTTCAAGCCGCTTGAGATCTTCGGTCAATCGCTGCATTCGATTGCCCAATGACTCCACAACGCCGGACTGGGCCTCCAGCCACAACGGCAGTGCCCGCCTTAAAATACTACTGCCCTCATGGGTTAATTTGAGCACACGGGTCCTTTGATCCTTGCCGGGATGGGTCCGGACAAGACCCTGGCGCTCCAGCGGTTTCAGATTGCGATTGAGAGTGGTGCGGTTGAGCAGTAAAAGATCGGCTAACTGGGTGATGGTGATGGAAGGGTTTAGAAAAATTGCATTTAGCAATGTAAACTGGGTTCCCTTCAGCCCAGCAGGTTTCAAATGCACATCATAAAAATTTCCGACCACCCGTGCTGCCCGCCGAACCCGCATCCCCATACAGCTGTTGTCAACTTTTCGGCAAATTCCAACCAATCGTTCGTTTTCTTCTGGTTTCATAATGGATGTATGTACACATTAGAACGTTGGTTGTCAACCCTTGGGGCAGCTTTTTTGGGTCTGCCGGGTGAGATTTTAGATTAATCTCGATTGTAAGCAGCATGTCGAACGATCTCGCCTTCGATAAGATAAATGACCTCCTCAGAGATATTGGTGGCATGATCGGCAAGGCGTTCCAAGTGCCGGGAGATAAGCAGCAAGTTGATCAATTCTCCGAGTTTATCCGGATGGTTGCTCATGGCCAGCTTGATTCGATCGTATGCATCGTGCTTGATTTTATCGACTTCGTCATCCTTCATCACGACGCTGAACGCCAGATCATAGTCCATATTTACCAGGGCATCCAAACTCATTTTCAGCATCTCACGGGCCTTTTCCCCCATGGATGAATAATCGAAAAAATGGTCGAGCTGTACGTCCCGGGAAATCGCGTCCACCCGCTCGGCAATGTTTACGGCCTGATCACCGATACGCTCCAGCTCATTGTTTATTTTAATAACGGCGATGAGAAATCTCAAATCGACGGCAACCGGCTGGTGCAGGGCTAAAATTTTAAGGCAATCCTCTTCAATCTCAACTTCTAATTCATCAATAGCGTAGTCGGATTGAATTATTTGCTTGGCCAGCTCGGCATCATGGGCGTCAATGGCCTGGGTCGCCATCCGCACCTGATCCTCTACTTTGGCGCCAAGGGTAAGGATTTGTTTTTTTATTTTTTCGAGTTCCCTTGAAAAATGCTTTCTAATTTTTTTTTTCATAGCGTTATTCCTGTTTGCAGGTATTTGATATCGATCATCTCTATGAGACCATTCCGGATATTGACCAATGTTCACCTCCGGGCGACAACAACGGGTAGTTGTTTAACAAGCCAGTGTGCCGGCGAAAGGTTAGATTTTGGTTAGGAACGGATTATGATTTGGTTAAATTCGACCCTAATACAAATTTTCCGCACATGCAATTCCTTCAAGCAAAAAAATTTTTTCCACAGTTCATACAATGCTAATGAAATTTTATCGGTTTTTTAACGGTATCTTAACAAAAGCGTTGTGTGATAGTTTAAGTGTAGTTTTTCTGGTCTTTCCAACCCGCGTTTGAAAGGAGATATATGGACAGCCAAAAGCAGTATATCATCGATACCAATGTCTTATTGGAAGATCCCAATGCCCTTTTGAAGCTCCGCAACGGAAATGAAAACGCAGTTTTTATCCCATATCATGTGCTGCTCGAACTAGACAAATTCAAAAAGAATTCCAAGCTTGCCCACATTGTAGCCAAGGTGATTCAATATTTAACCGAAAATCCGGAACATTACAAAATATTGAATTCGAACGATATTGCCCCTAAATACACCAAAATGGTTGACCATCATATACTGGATGAGATCCAACAAAGCGGCCTCAAACGGCCGATTCTCGTCACAAATGATAAGATCTTTCATCTTCAGGCCCGCCTCCGCGGCATAAAAAGTGAAATTTATCAGGAATCGGGCCCTTTTCAATTGGATGCCGAGTATTTTACCGGTTTTGTATCCAGTAAAAGTGATTTAGTTTCAAACACTTTTATGTGGAATGATTCAGGCAAACCTGTATTATTTGGCTGTAAAGGTGAAAAAACTATCGATTACCGGCACCAAATCTGGAAGGTTACACCGCGTAATATTTATCAAAACCTGGCCTTGGAACTGATGACCAATCCGGACATCCACATCAACTCTATCCAAAGTAAAGCCGGCTATGGAAAAAGTTACCTGGCTCTGGCCACCGCTTTATATCTGGTCCTGGAAAAAAAACGCTACGACAAAATATACTTCATCAAACCAATGATCGAAATTGGTCAAAAATTGGGGTTTCTACCTGGCCGCATTGACGAAAAAATGGAGCCCTACACTCGCTATATAGCTGAGCTGCTGGTGAAACTCCATCGGCTTAGGTCTGCCAATAAAATCTTTATCGACAAAAACCTTTACCCTCCCCGGTTTAATTCCAGTATATTTGAAATCTTGCCTTTGACATTCATTCGGGGCATGAATATCGAGAATGCGGTGGTCATCGTCGATGAAATTCAGAATATGTCACGGGCCGAATGCCGGGCGCTGCTATCAAGATTGGGTGAAAAGGTAAAATGCATTTGTCTGGGAGATATTCACCAGGTCGACAATCCCTACCTTAATCAGGAAAACAACGGACTGAACTGGATCGTTAAAAAATTCAAGGGCAGCGACATCTATTCTCACATCGTTCTAAAGGGCGATAAATCACGCGGCCCGATTACAGATCTTGTTATCAACAGCGGTTTATAAACAATCAGTAAGTTTTGCGAAACAGGACTCAAGTGAGCGCACCTGAGTAATTATTTTTTTATCTTTCAATAAAATAAAAATGGAGAATAATTTTTTACCCGCCTTACCGATATAACCTCATTTCGATTCCAGATGTCTACAATTTCCAACCAGGTTTCCACTACCGCTTCAGGTAAAAAATTAGCAAAAAACAAATAAAACCTTAATCATCGCCTAATCACAGTCCCATAGGATAGTCTGAATTGGTAAGGAGGTGTTATGAAAACCTTCGTCAATAGTGTCACCCACTGGGATATTGTCTTTGTGACGGCAATATCCGGCTTAAACGGGAAAAAATTAGTGTCATTGTCCATGCCGTGGATATCCCATAGCGGCAATGGCTACTACTACCCGGTCGTTCCGGCCGTGCTGTTGCTATTCGATTCGCACAAGGCCTGGACTTTTTTTGTTGCAGGATTGTTCGCCTTTGCCATCGAGCTGCCCCTGTATAAACTGTTAAAAAGGGGTATTAAGCGAAACCGCCCCTGTGAGGTGATATCGGGTGTGCATGGTCGTGTTTCGCCGAGCGATCAATTTAGTTTTCCTTCCGGCCATACCGCAGCAGCTTTCGTCATGGCAACCTTGCTCAGCTATTTTTTTCCAATTTTTTCAATGCTGTTTTTTTTCTGGGCATTATTGGTGGGATTTTCCCGGATCTATCTCGGTGTTCACTACCCCACGGATATTCTAGCGGGCCTAATCATCGGTTTGCTCAGTGCCTTGAGCGCTTTGAGTCTTGTGGGGTGACCCGGGATTTAAATGGTTTTGAGAAATGAAAATACTTTATGGGATTCAGACAACCGGCAACGGGCATATCAGCCGCTCCCGGGAAGTGGTGCGGGAATTGAAAAAACTTGGACATGAGGTTCAGGTTCTTTTTAGCGGCAGCAAGCCCGAAATGCAATCAGATTTGACAGAATTTGAACCCTATCAGTTATGTCAAGGGTTAACTTTCTGCACAAAACGGGGTAAGCTAAAATATCTTCAAACTGCAATTCAATTAAATTTTTTTAAATTTTATCAAGATATAAAATCGTTTGACGGATTTGATTGCGATCTGGTGATAACCGATTTTGAACCCATCTCGGCCCGAATCGCCCGCCGTCAATCTCTGCCGTCCATTGGGTTGGGCCACCAATACGCATTTGTCCACGAGATTCCGATGAACGGCGATAATCCGCTGACCCGATTTGTGATAAAAAATTTTGCCCCGGTTGACTATCCGGTCGGACTCCACTGGCATCATTTCAATCAACCGATTCTACCACCCATCGTTCCTGATAAAATTAAACGCGGTCACGAAAAGATCGAAAACATGATCCTGGTTTATCTGCCGTTTGAGCGGTTAGAGGAAATCCTGGCGATGGTCAAGCCTTTTGGCCGCTATGATTTTTATATCTACCACCGCCTGATCGAGGCCGAAGACAGCGGCAATATCCATCTGCGACCTTA
>JASFSK010000184.1:0-8013 GCA_050114455.1 Desulfobacterales bacterium
CCGAGCACAGCCGTCAGTTCCTGGAACGATTTGATCTAAGGAAGTGAACTGATGGACAAATTTGATTCCTTGAACTGGGAAAAAGGATGTTGGGTGAATGATACTGCGCCCAGGACGGAAGCAGAAGTAACAATCACGTCTGATTGGGCGCCGATTCGTGCTTATAGTGATATTATCCTAAATCATCCGGAATCGGTATATGGCGATTTACTGCCTGCCTTACGCCAAAGCGATTTACGAATCGCCAATCTTGAATGTCCGCTGTTTGCAGGGGAGTCTCCGGTCTGGAAAAGCGGATCTGTTCTGAAAGGAGATGTAAATCATGTCAAAGGGCTGACAGCGGTACCCTTTGAGGTTGTAACCCTGGGGAACAACCACGTTTTTGACCATGGGGTCGATGCCTTTAAAAAGACATTAGAATTGTTAAATGATCACGACATTAAAACCGTCGGCGCCGGTCTATCCCCAAAAGATGCTATAAAGCCTCTCATTATCGATCTCAATAAAATCCGGTTGGCCATTATCAGTTTTAGTGAAGGAGAAGATCTTACGGCAGCCCTAAATGGACCCGGAGTGTTCGGGTGGGAAGTTGATGGGGTGATTTCCATTATCGATCAAATCAGAAGGTCCGTTGATCATATCATCGTCATCTGCCACTGCGGGGTTGAATACATTCCTTTTCCACCGCCGTATGTTGCCAAAGCTTTTCAGCAGATCGCCGACTCCGGTGCCGATCTTGTTATCGGACATCACCCTCATGTTCCCCAAGGTATCCAGATCTTCCATAATACCCCTATTTGCTACAGTCTGGGAAACTTTGTCTTCTATCAAGAGACCGATCTTTTATACCGAAAAATTGGCTATTTCCTTAAAATCGGTCTTTCCGGTGAACGTATTGCTCACATCCAGATCATGCCATACAGCATCGGCCCTGAAGGGCTCAGTTTATTAAACAATGAAAAACTCAAGTGGTTTTTGGAAAAATTAAGAACTGTTTCCGATCCCCTGGATGATTTTTCCAGTATCGAAAGCGCCTGGCATGGGTTTTTGCGCTACTATGGAATCAAAGGCTTTCGTGATGAAATTCAGATGATACTCGAAACGCTGCACCAAGAACCGGCCAAAGGTGCAGCCATGTTCAGAAATCGATTAACCACGATGCAGCATTACCGACACTGGATCGACGTGATGACAAGAATAATGAACGATGACATTCAACGATCACCCCAATGGGCGTATGACTTGACCGAGCAATGGTTAACCACCATAATTTCGCCCTCGTAGCGCCTGTGTTTCAGCCCACCTCGAATTTGATGCCACCGTTGCATTGATTGAGAACGGCGCTTTGGCTTTGGAGGCCCATTTTGATTTAACAAAGTGATTCATTCAATAAGAGACGTTTAAGGAAAATGAAAGCGGAGGTATCATGAAAATTCTCATCATCGGTGGAAACGGTACAATCGGCCAAAAGGTAAGTGCTCATTTCTCAAGAAAACACGAAATTTTGATTGGTGGAAGAAATTCTGGTGACGTAAACCTGGATATTTCGGACAGTAAGTCGATTGAAACCATGTTTGAATCCATTGGCAAATTAGATGCCGTTGTCTGCATTGCCGGCGAAGCGAAATGGGCGGCCTTTGAATCTATGCAGGAAGAAGACTTTTATATCGGATTGAAAAGCAAGTTGATGGGGCAGGTGAATCTTGTACGAATTGGTCAGGATTATGTGAATGAAGGTGGCTCGTTCACGCTTTCAACCGGAATATTGGCTGATCATCCCGTGGAATTTACCACAAGCCCGGCTATGGTCAATGGAGGCATTCACAGCTTTGTCAAAGCGGCATCCCTGGAGTTGAAAAGAGGCATTCGGATAAATGTGGTATCGTCGGGCCTGGTTGAAGACGCCATTGAAAAGTATGAAGCTTATTTTCCGGGCCACAATCCAATACCCATGAAAAAAGTGATAAATGGCTATGTAAAAAGTGTCGAAGGAAAGGGAACTGGCGAGATAATTCGAATGTATGACAATTGTTAAATAGTTTCCATCCACAAATGGTCTTTTTGCCCAATCTCGGCGTCAATCTGCGCTTTTGCTTGTGCGGCGTAGTAAACTACGCCTCCGCACAAGCGCTTGATTTCCTTGACCTTGGGCAAAAATCCGCATTTCTGGATTGGAAACACCACAAGGTGCCCGTCACTGATAAAGGACATTTATGGACGGGCACTAAATACGATAAGCAAAGAGTATAGCGGAAAGTACAAGGAATGACAAAAATATTTCTGGATTATTCCTCTAATACCCCAATTGAGTTAAAAGCCAATTGGGAGTTATTCGTTTATTGGTTAATGGTTTAAAAGGAATGAAATCTGTTTTTATATCATCACTGATGGTAGAAATATAAAATCAGGTTCTCAGTCAATTACCATTTGACGAATGCACCGAATGCCGGCCTCTAAATATCTGTTGTTTGAATCAAAGGTCGGGTCAAATGAGGCGACCGTGCCGGCCTTCAATTTAAAATTTTGTTTTGCTATTGCTATGACCGTTTCGATAAATTCGGTTTTTAGGCCCCCGCTAACGCCGAAGTGATTGGCGGCACCCTGATCGATTGTCAGGGCATCCATATCGATATGAAGGTAGATACCGCTGACCCGGTCCTGGAGTTTGCTCAATGCCGCTTCAACTCGATCCAAAAGCTTGTCGCCGTCAATCCCCGCCGAGCCGATGACGTTTACCCCGCTAAGTTGAAGCTGTCTTTTTTCTTCCGGGTCCAAATCTCTGGCGCCAATCAATATGACATTGGATTCCTCGACCGGTATGAATCCGGGGATGGTTTCTAATATGGCTTTCCAACAGCGTCCGGTCGCCATGGCCAGTGGCATCCCATCTAAAAAACCGCTTCGGGTTGTTTCGGGAGTGTTAAATTCGCCATGGGCATCAAACCAGACAACACCCAGTTTCACTGGATCGATTCCGGCGATGGTCCCCAAACAGCTGTTGCAATTGCCGGCCAGCACGATTGGAAATGATCCGCTTTCGACGGCGGCTTTAACCTCGCCTGACAATGTACGATTGAGTTCGAAGGCGGTACCGATTTCGGTGGTAAACTTTGATTTCGCATCGATGCGTGTCGCCCGGACCTGGTGGCCATCCCCTTCTAGTAGGCCAATAAGATTTTTTTCAATAAAATGGGTTGGACCGCGTCCCTGACGCAGATCTTTATATCCACTATCATAAGGTACCTGGACAATCTGGATTTTCATTTTCCTACTCCTGTATATTTATATTCTGGTTCATCCCAGATCAGGGATCGTACGATCCAAGGCCCCTGGATTGGATCATTTTTTTGAATCTCTCGGTGATATGCCGGCATGCAGGATGGCAGCGCGTGCAAGGATTGTGAGGGAATCAAAGTAGGGAACCGACAGATGTTCCTGCTGCAGAGCCAGGGGTATCTCGGTGCAACCGGCGATAACGGCTTGAGCTGCATCAGGCCGGTTAACGATTAGGCTGTCGGCCGCGGCAACCAGATCCGCCGTGATATCGGATCTGGTGCGGGTTGGTGCGGCACTTTTGATGTCATAGATGGCAGCCATTATCCTGGATTGGACGGTTTCAGCGGGAACCAGGGTGTTTATATTTTCCCGGGCCAGGCGTTTTTGAAACAGGCCGCCTTTGACCGTACCGGTTGTCCCCAGTAGGCCAACGGTTTTAACCTCGGGATAATCCCGCGTAATGGACTCAGCCACGGCATCAAAAATCGACACGATGGGCAAATTGGCCTGACGCTGAATTTCATCAATGAAAAAGTGGGCCGAAACACAGGGAATAATGATAAAATCGGCGCCGGCATTTTCTAGGGCCTGACACCCTTTGACCATTTCCGGCACCGGTGATTGGCCGTTGCCGACAATGGACGCGGTTCGATCCGGAACAGAGGGATTGGAGTCAATGATTACCCGCAAATGGTCCTGATCTTTTTGGGCGGGTGTATGTTTGATGATTTTTCCAAAGCAGTCCAGGGTTGCTTCCGGACCCATGCCGCCGAGAATACCGATTACTTTTTTGGACATTATGTTTCTCTATTTTGGTATTGTTTCGAATTTCGAGATTCGGATTTCGAATTTAAATAGCCATAGATCTAATAGTAAGCACAATTGACTATCTATAACACACGTTATCTACAGAATTTGCTTCAGGAAATCCTTAGCTCTGTCACTCTTGGGGTTGTTGAAGAACTCCTCATAGGTGCCCCGCTCGACGATCTTGCCAAAATCCATGAAGATTATTTCATCGGCGACTTCACGGGCGAAGCCCATTTCATGGGTGACGCAGAGCATTGTCATGCCCTCTTTGGCCAGATTGATCATGACATCCAATACTTCTTTGATCATCTCGGGATCGAGTGCCGAGGTGGGCTCATCAAACATCATGTAATTAGGTTCCATGGCCAGGGAGCGGGCGATGGCCACCCGTTGCTGTTGACCGCCGGACAGATTGGCCGGGAAAGAATTTGCTTTGTCGGGAATGCCGACACGCTCCAGGAGTTCTACAGCTTTTTTCTGGGCTTTTTGTTTCGACCACCTGCGAACTTTCACGGGGGCCAGGGCAATATTTTGCATGACCGTCATGTGGGGGTAAAGCTCAAAGCGTTGAAAAACCATGCCGATATTTTCTCTCAATTTATAGAGGTTGGTTTTGGGATCGCTCAAAGAGACACCGTCGACAATGATTTCTCCTTCCTGATAGGGCTCCAATCCGTTGACACAGCGCAGCAATGTACTTTTGCCAGAACCGCTCGGACCGCAAATAACCATGGTTTGGCCGGCTTCAACGGTTTCATTGATGTCCGACAGCACCTTAAAGTCACCAAACCATTTACTGACATTTTTAATTTCAATCATAGCAAACCTGTCTTTCTGCCTTTTTCTTCGAAATGCCTGGAGATCTTTGATCCGATAAAGCAAAAAATGAAAAACACAATGGCCACAAAGCCGTAAAGCTGAATGGAGCGTACTTCCAGGTTGTCAACAATCGAAGTCCGCCGGACGAATTCCTGCAAACCGATGACAAAGGCCAGGCTGGTGTCCTGGAAGGTCACGATGGACTGGGTAATCAAACTGGGCAACATGCGCCGAAAGGCAATCGGGATTAAAATGTAACGGGCCGTCTGGGTATAGGTCATACCGGTGGAGTAAGCGGCAGCGGACAAATCCTTGCTGATGGATTGATATCCGGCGCGAAAGATCTCACCAAAATAGGTCGCTTCGAAAATAATAAAGGCAATTACCGCCGAAAGAAACGGGTGCAGCGGTCGGCCGGCGATGATCGGCATCACAAAATAAAACCAAAAAATGACAAGCAGCAGGGGCAGGTTGCGAATGAAATTGACATACAGGGTGACCGGTCGGTAGATCCATTTTTTTTTGGAAATACGCCCCAGGCCGACCAATGCGCCCAGGGTGATTCCACCGGCAAGGGCAAAGAAGCTCAACTGTAAGGTGACCCCGAAGCCGCCCATCAAAAAGGTGATGTTGCGGGATACCGCATCAAACATGGCTACCTCCCCACCATGCCGGGTATTTTGAACCGGTTTTCGATAATGCTCATCACCCTCACCACGACGAGCCCCAGGATCAGATAAATGGCCATGGCCCCGGTGGTCGCCTCCAGACCATGGAAGGTCTCAGCGTCGATGCGATAACTCATGAAGGTCAACTCCGCCACGCCAATAGTCATGGCCACCGATGAGTTTTTAAAAATGGTCAAAAACTCGGTTGTCAAAGGCGGCATGATGATCCTCAAGGCGTAAGGAATGATCACATGACGGTACATCTGGTACTGGGTCATCCCGGTGGATAACACCGCCTGATACTGATCGGAACTGATCGATGCGAACCCGGCCCGCATATGCTCCGCCACCCGTGAAGCGGTGTAAAGTCCCAGGGCTATAATGGCAACATAATAATTAAGTCCCGTGATCTGGTTGATCTGGCGGCCCAGTGTTTCACCAAAAAGCATGGGTCCGGCATAATACCAGAAAAACAACTGGACCAGGAAGGGAATATTGCGAAAGATTTCTGTATAGGCACTGGAAAAAAAGCGCAGCCAGCGCCAGGGAGTTACACGCAAGGTACCGATACAAACCCCCCAGATAAACGCAATGATCCAGGCGATAAATCCTATTTTGATTGTAAACCAGAGGCCTTCCAGCAACCACATGCCGTATGGCTGGCGCCACAAAACTCCCCAGTCAAAATCGTATGCGAACCCCATCGCGTATCCTCTTGTTTAATTGGCCGCAGACCCACGCAGACAGACACAGACAACTTAATTTTCGCCACTTAAGTCATTTTCAACTTTGGGCAATTTTTTTATTTCTTCCACCATTCGTCCGAAATGGGATACACCATCATTTCAAGGTAGGCCTTGTAAACATCGGACATGGGGATGGGAACGAGACCCTCGGGCCCCATCCATTTTTCATACAGCTCGGCAAATTTGCCGGTATGGATCGACCAGATGATGGTGTTGTTGACAAAATCCCTGAAGTCGGAGTTGCCCTCCCTCATGATATAGGCATAGGGCTCGTAGGCAATGGCAAATGGAACGGTCATCCACTTATCCGGATTCTGGTCTTTCATGCGTAGTCCTTCCAAGAGACTGCGATCGGTGGAGTAGGCTTCGATTTTACCGCTTTTTAAAGCCAGCATGCCCTGAGGGTGGGTTTCGGTCACAACGATATCCTTGGGGCTGAACTTGCCGTCACTAGCCAGTTTTTCAACCGCTCGGAGGTTGGTCGTCGCCCTGGCAGCCCCGACCCGCTTGCCGTTCAGGTCCTCGAGGGTGCTGATACCGCTGTCTTTGGCCACCAAAAAGGTTGTCTCTGAAAAGAAAAAGGTCATACTGAAGTCAGCCTGCTCTTCTCGTTTCTGGGTATAGGTGGTTGAGCCCATCTCAACATCAATGGTGCCGTTAACCACCATGGGTATGCGGGTTTTGGGGGTTACCGTAAAAGGTACGATTTCAATTTTTTTGCCGAATCGCATCCCCAGATACTTGGCCAGCTCATTGGCCATGTCCACCGAGAAGCCGACATGTTTGCCGACTTTAGGGTCTACAAAGGCAAAGGGAATTGATCCTTCCCTGAATCCCAGTTTGATTTTACCGGTTTTTTCGATCTGGTCCATGGTTTTGTCGGCCAATGCCGGCGCAGCCAGAAGGGCTGCCGCCATCATGGCTGCAATTCCTAAACTTAATAATTTTTTCATCACATCCTCCTTTGGTTGGTTGCTGGTTACCGGATACGGGAAAAAGTAATCGCTCCCCGCCCAGCCTGCCTACCTCGCCGCAGTAACAGAGGTGGTGAAGGCCGGATTGGATGGTAGGACGGAGTCGCTCGCTCCCCCTTTATGGAATTCGATAAACCACATCGTTTTCGATACTCGGTACGTTTCAAAAAAAAGGCTGACTGTCAATAAATTCTTTCGTCTGGTACGTTTAAGACACCATTCAGAACTTTTGATGTATCGTGAAATATCGTGCAACAAAAATGTCTGTGCGCGTGTCGACAATATTGAAACCGGATGAATAGTCCTGAATTGTATTTGCTGCTTGCAGTTAGTATGATGATTTTAATATGCTGTAGGGTCAAGATAAATGAGCAGTGTGGGGTGTTGTTTGCTGCAATGCAAGTGCCCTTGTATTTGATTGAGACTGGGATTTTAATTCAATTTGCCATGGCAAAATTCAATGACTGAAAACAATAACAACAGGGCAGCAGAAAATGTCGATGCCGCCGAATTGGTCAAGTTTGAGGCCATGGCGCCCATCTGGTGGGACAAAAGCGGTGCATTTAAAGCGCTTCACGACATTAATGTTCTGCGCTTGGATTACATCGACACGCATGCCCATTTGTCCGGAAAGCGGGTTCTGGATGTAGGTTGTGGCGGTGGTATCCTGTCCGAGGCCATGACCAGATTGGGTGCCAAAGTGACGGGAATCGATATGGG
>JASFSK010000185.1:0-8011 GCA_050114455.1 Desulfobacterales bacterium
GCATTGCCGTCGAATATATCTTCAACCGCCAAGGTATCGGCTGGTGGCTGGCCAATGCCGCCATTTCATTGGATATACCGGTTTTAATGAGCATCTGTCTGTTTTTTGGGCTGGTTTATGTGCTCGTCAATCTGGCTCTAGATATACTTTATGCTTTTATCGATCCGAGAATCAGGCTGAGCTGAAGTGCTATTTTCGGGCTTCGCTTGCTTCGGATTTACGAATGTTTAGAAAAATTCACTACACTGGCACCTGACCATGACCCAGCCCCACCCACGACTGCGTGAATTTAAATTCACTTTGCGCCGGATTTTCAAGAACCCGTCGGCCATCATTGGTTTTTCGCTCCTGTTTTGTTTTGCCGCCGTCGCCGTTTGCGCGCCGTATATCGCACCTCCCAAATATCGGCACAATCCGTACCAGATGCCCCACAAGGGATATTCCCAAACACCCAAACCGCCCAGCAAAGTTCATATATTCGGCACCACCTCCGGGCAGTACGACATTTTTTACGGGGCTGTTTGGGGCACCCGCACGGCATTTAAAATAGGGATCTTTGTCATCGGTATCGCCGTGATCATCGGTGTCGCCCTGGGTATCGTTTCCGGGTATTACGGTGGTATTATCGACGAGATCATCATGCGCATCGTGGATATAATTTTTGCGATACCTTTGCTGGTATTGACCATGGCCATTGTTGTCGCTTTCGGACGCGGGCTCGACAACGTCATGATTGCCCTGGCCATGGTCAAATGGCGCGATTATGTACGCGTCATGCGATCGGGCATTTTAACTTTGAGAGAGCTGGATTACGTCCAGGCTGCCAAGGTGATGGGCGTTTCCAATTTCAAGATCATGCTAAAGCACCTTTTGCCAAACGGCATCTATCCGGTGCTGGTCATGGCCTCTATGGACATCGGATCGATGGTGATTGTGGCGGCCTTTATGAGCTTTATCGGACTGGGCGCGCCCAAAGGGTATGCCGATTGGGGTCAGATGGTGGCCCTGGCCCGCAACTATATCGTCGGTCCCCCCGATGATCCGCTCAAGTATTGGCATGCCATCGCCATTCCCGGTGTTTGTATAGTTTTGTTCGTCCTGGCCTGGAATTTAATTGGCGACGCTCTGCGCGATGCCTTCGATCCGAAACAAAGAAGAAGATAAGCGGAGGTGGGAAGTCGGAATGCGGAAGTGGGAATGGGGAATGAACAATTGTCGGGTCGTTGATCCGTCTTGTATGAAGAAGGAAGGACGATTGACGAAGCACGAATCAAGGAATTCTGTCTTTTAGGGATCTTTAACCAGGAACCCTACATGCAGGGTGATCGTGCCCCGTCTTAGCTCGAAGAGTGGGGTCCTAAACGCTGAACCGCTTAAACCGGGTAAAAGTTGAAGGTCAGGGTGGCAGCGAAGCGAGTTCCCTGACAGACTCTTATTTATTGAATCCACAGATTTCGCAGATTACACGGATTACATCAAACAGCCAAAGGGCGATGCGAAATCTGGCCGGGTATCATTCCCTGCAGCTTGCTGTGATAGATTGCTTTTACATTTAAAGATACGCCGCGGCTTGTCGCGGGGAGATTCATTAGCCCCTATGTCAAAACTTGTGGAAATTGTAGATCTCGTTACAAACTTTTACACCTATGAAGGGGTTGTACGTGCTCTTAACCGGATCAGTCTGACCATTGACCACGGCGTTACTTTGGGCCTGGTGGGGGAGTCCGGCTGCGGAAAGAGCGTGCTGGTGCGTTCGCTCATGCGAATCATACAGGAACCGGGTCGCATCGATGGGGGAAGGATTCTTTTTTACCCGGATAGTGATGCCGACTCCGTCGATCTGGCGCAACAATCCGACGAATACATGCGCGGGCTGCGGGGCAATCAAATATCGATGATCTTCCAGGAACCAAACGCCGCGCTCAATCCAATCATGAGTATTGGCGATCAGATCGCCGAGAGCTTCCTTATCCATCGCCGTCATGAATTGGGCCGCGATGCAGCCACCATAAGCGCCTTGACCCCGATCCGTTCCATAAGCCGCTTGCGTAAAAAGGCCCTGGGCCGGGTCGTCTCTCTGTTGGAACAGCTCGGCATTGCCAACGCAAAAGAGATTGTCCACCGTTTTCCCCACGAGCTTTCCGGAGGTATGAAACAGCGTATCTTAATCGCCATTGCCTTGGCCTGCCGCCCCATGCTGTTGATTGCCGATGAAGCCACTTCCAACCTCGATGTGACCATCCAAGCCCAAATTCTGGAATTATTGCTTGAATTAAAGAAAACCCAGATTTCTTCAGTGCTGTTAATCACGCATGACTTGGGTGTTGTTGCCGAAACCTGCCAGAGAGTGGGTGTTATGTATGCCGGCAACCTATGTGAAGTTGCCGATGTACAGGAGTTGTTTTCCAACCCACGGCATCCCTATACCAAGGCCCTGCTGGCGGCCGTGCCGAAGTTCAGCCAGGAAGGCGAATTAAAGAGCATCGGCGGCAATGTGCCAAATTTGGTCACACCACCATCCGGCTGTCGGTTTCATCCGCGCTGCCCTCAGGCGAAACCCATCTGCCGCGAGCGATTCCCGGCGGATATAGAGTTGGGCAGCAAGCACACGATTGCCTGCTATCTTTACACTGACCAGCCCCGAGCGAGCGCCCCATGACCGATCCAACCAAAATCTTATCCTTGAAGGATCTTAAAAAACATTACCCCATTATGGGTGGCGTTTTACGACGACAGGTGAATTCGGTCAAGGCCTTGGATGGCATCAATATCGATATATATCGGGGGGAGTGTTTGGGTGTTGTGGGAGAATCCGGCTGCGGGAAGACCACGACCGGTAAAACCATCATCGGCCTGGAAGACGCCACCCATGGCAAAATAGAGTATTTTCCGAATGGGGAAAATAAAAAAACATCACCAATAGATATCGCCGGAATGGGAAGGCGCAAGTTAAAAAAATCGGGCATCCGCGCAAAATTACAAATGGTATTTCAAGATCCGACAACATCCCTCGACCCCCGGATGCTGATAAAAAATATCATTGCCGAGCCGATCTTGGCCCTGCAGCGGATTGGTTCTCGTGATTTGGAGGTGCGTGTATTGGAACTGCTCAATACGGTAGGGTTGACCCGAGATCACTATCTGCGGTACCCGCACGAATTTTCAGGCGGTCAACGCCAGAGAATTGCAGTGGCCCGGGCAATTGCCACCCATCCCGAGTTTCTGGTCCTGGATGAGCCCACATCCGCACTCGATGTATCCGTCCAGGCCCAAATTCTGAATCTTCTCAAACAACTTCAGCAAAAATTCCATTTGACCTACCTTTTCATCACCCATCATCTGTTGGTGGTCAAATATATCAGCAGTCGCCTGGCGGTGATGTACCTGGGGAAAGTGGTGGAAACCGCCCCCACCGAAGAATTGTTTCGGAATCCCCTGCATCCTTACACCCATGCGCTGCTTTCCGGAATTCCGGTGCCGGATGTGACGTACAAAACGAGGCGTATCGTTCTCACCGGTGACGTTCCCAGCCCTCTGAATCCCCCGATGGCCTGCCGGTTCCATACTCGCTGTCCGTTTGTTATTGATGTGTGCCGCCAGACCGAACCGGTCGTCGTAGAGCCAGCCAACGGTCATAAAGTGGCCTGTCACCGCCACACAGAGGTGGAAAAGCTCATCAGCGAAAAGTTTGGCGGCATGTAAAAATGCTTGATAATATTTTAAACACAGAGGAGATGAAATGAAGATGAAATTGATAATTGCCCTTACCGTTGTTGCAACCCTGGTATCTGCCGGTGGCTTATTGGCAGCTGACCCAAACCCAAAGGTTGAAATGGAGACATCCAAAGGTAAAATCGTCATTGAGCTTGCAGCGGGAAAAGCACCTGAGACCGTAAAAAATTTTTTGAACTACGTTGATGCCAAGTATTACGACGGCACCATATTTCATCGCGTGATTCCGAATTTTATGATCCAGGGCGGCGGTTTCACCTCGGGCATGAAAAGAAAATCTGCCGGTGCACCGATCAAAAATGAAGCAGATAACGGTTTGAAAAACAATCGCGGCACCATTGCCATGGCTCGCACCGGTGACCCCCACAGCGCGACAGCACAGTTTTTTATCAACTCCATCAACAATGACTTCCTGAATCACAAAGGTAAATCTCCACAGGGTTGGGGATACGCGGTCTTCGGGAAAGTAATCGCGGGGATGGATGTGGTCGATACCATTTCGGCGGTAAAAACTGTCACCCGTGGAAGGTTTCGCGATGTTCCGGCTGAAACCATTGAAATAAGAAGTGTCCGGGTGTTGAAATAAGCTTGAATCCGAATTTGACAGAAGACACTGGCATGTATTGAAAGCCGATACTGAAACGCTATTCGACAAAAAATCCTCCGAAATATGGCAAGAACTGATTCATCGGGTTTCGGTAAAGTGGGTTCGTACAAATAATGTTAGGAAATATTTTCACTTAGATGCAGTTCATTGATGGATTTTGAGTTGGGAGAGAAATAAAAGGGATAGGCCGAAAAAACCGATTTCCTGCTGCAAAGATATGGTTTCAGTTTTCAGGGAATTTTTAGCGCTTATTTTAGAGCCGCATCCATATCCTGATAATCTGGGAACAGAAATTGATAGGGCAGTGATGGTACATTTTCTTAAAAAAGACCTTCTACCTTCCACGCGTTTTTCCTACAGATTTAAGTTTTGTGGCTATTGAGCCGATAGATGTTGGAAGAAAGTTTTGGGCTTGAGCGGCAAAATCTCATCTTTCGATAACACACGTTTCTCACAATATCAAATTGTCACATAACAACAAAAGTCGAAGGCAGTTCTGCATGGATGTGGACAAACTCATTGAATTGGTCACTAAAGGCGGAGTGGTTCAAACTGGTGTCGATGTTTACAATCAAAAGGGGGTGCTGTTAATCGAAAAAAACATTCCGATTCGCAAAACTAGCACCCTACTGGCGATTAAAAAATTTGGGTTGGCGGATGTCAAAATCGATACGGCCAACCATGGCGGCATTTGGGACAAAAATGGTAATCCGGTGGCCATAACGGACGAGCACTCCAAGCATGCCAACCAAACCGATCCAGAATCCTTATCGACGGTTGAAAAAAAGATACAGGAAATAAATTCCATTAGAGAGGAGGCATCTCAGAAATACAAGAAGGCTAAAGAAATAGTAAAAAAAGTGATTGCCAAAATTCGTAAAACCGGTGGGGAATTCGATTACGACGAGGTGGAGAACACTGTAGCCGAAATCATTCATTTTCTAATTCGCAGGGACACCGCATTCTCCTATATGACCAAAGAGATTTTCACATATGATGACTACTTGAGCAATCATGCGGTCAATGTTTGCACCATCGGTACCGCAGTTTTGAAACGATTCAATGACCAGTTCAGTGAAGCCGTCAACAAGTTTTTATCCAACTTTACTACCAATCCTGCGGAAAAGAACCCGAATTCACTGACCGAATCCTATATCAATTACCTGCCTGAAGATTTGCAAACCATGTCGATCGGCTATTTTCTTCATGACGTCGGCAAGGTGTTAATCCCCGATAAACTCCTAAACAAACCAGGCAAATATACATCGGATGAATTCGATATCGTCAGAGGCCATACCTTTTTAAACGGAGTCGAAATTCTTGAGAAAAACCGATTGACGAATTCTACCATTAGAAATATTGTTAAATATCATCACGGACCGCTGTTTGTGGGGGAACCAGGCTGTTATCCGCAGGACAAGCTACCAATTGAAATTCCCGCTTACGTCAAAGTAGCCAAACTGGCGGACATTTACGACGCCATGACATCTAAGCGCTGCTATAAAGAAGCGTTTAACCCGGTCGGGGTAGTAACTGAATTGTTTCGGAAATACGCCAACAAAGATCAGATGCTGCAGTTTATACTGCATGCCTTTGTCAAAATTGTCGGCATATTCCCGCCTGGCAGTATTGTCTCACTGCGTAACGGGCAAATGGGCTACGTGCTGAGCACTGACGGTCCAATTGTGATTCCGATTACGGACACCAGCGGCAAGACCTTACATAAAAAATTAGAACCTCTTGATTTAAGTGATGATAATTACCCGCAGACCGACTTTCAAATCGACCGCCGCAAACCCTTGAAAACCCCTATCGAGGTCTATGAATACCTTCCCTCCTACTTAAAAGAATTGGTCTATCTGCAATAGCAAATTTCACTAAGCCCACCCCCACCAAAACTAAATTTACTATCCGGCATTAATTGGTCTACTTTGCTACCATGTTATATTCAGCCCCAGGGCAGGTCCATGCATATTTGATGGTGCCAACAACATCGATGCCGGCGGCTCATGAATTGATTCAGATAGAAGCAACTTAACGTGCAAATGACGTGGCACTGCCTTTAATATGCCAATTATGGTCTTACCTTAAATTAACTGAAATCAAATCATTTGCAATTTTAAATTCCGGATCATCCGGATCAGCCTAAAAAGGATTGTTACTACCATGATCAAAGTCGGTCCCGCAGGATCAGACGGATTGGGAAATCTGAAAGGTGTGAGCAAAGTCGCCGAAATGGGACTGGATTGCATGGAGGTCGAGTTCACCTATGGTGTCCGTATGAAACTCCAATCCGCCAAAGAAGTCGGCGCTCTGGCCAAAAAGAAGGGGATTATACTTTCAGTCCACGCCCCATACTACATCAACCTGGCATCGGCTGAAGAAGAAAAATTTGTTGCCAGCAAGAAACGAATCCTGGACAGCTGTGAACGGGCCCATATGATGGGTGCCCAAAACGTGACATTTCATGCCGGCTTCTACCAAAAGCGCACCCATGAAACGACCTATCAATTAATCAAGAAAGCCCTCGTGGAATTGAAAAAAACGATCTCACGCAAACGCTGGAAGGTGTCGCTGTGTCCGGAAATTACCGGAAAAGCTTCCCAGTTCGGATCTCTGGAAGAACTTTTACGGCTGATGAAAGAAAGCGGCTGCGGGATAACCGTTGATTTCTCTCATCTATATGCACGACACCGGGGTGAAGTTGATTATAGCGAAATTTTGGATAATCTGCCGAATAAATTCCATGCCCACTTCTCCGGCATAGAATATGGTGAGAAAGGAGAACGCAAGCATATCAGAACCACGGAACAATTTTTCATGCCTCTGGCCAGAGAATTGGTCAGACGAAATTTGGATATAACCATCATCAGCGAATCGCCCCGCCCATATGAAGATGCCGCAATGATGAAGAATGTCTTACGGAAGCTTACGAAGGGGCCGGCACAAAAGGGATCGATGGGCAAGATTTAATTCAGGGATCGGGGAATTTTTAACTTCCAAGCTATCCAGCCTTTCGCCTTCAAGCCTACCAAACCAATAACTCCAAACCACTCAACCTGAGTATCATTTGTCTTTCGCTTTCGCCCGCTGGGCAGCTTTTGCGGCTTTGACATCGGCCAGCTGTTCTAAGAATGCTTCATACTCAGCCTGATCATAGGCGCCAATCTCCTTTGAATGCATTCGCCAGGTCTGAAGGCAGAAATTAGCGTTAAAAAAATCCTCTTCAAGAACAAATTCATTAAAGCAGCGCAAAGAGTCATTGACGGATTTTTCATATAACAACTGTTTAAGTTCGTCATATTTAGATTGGTCGAAGGTGCCGGCGTCCAGGGCATTGCTGCGCCAGACATTCAGGGCCACCCGGCCGCTATAAAACCCGTCCTTTTCCATGGTTTTCTTTAGGCGGCGGAATGCATTGGCCGCTTCTCGTTTCAGCATCTCCTGCCTGATGTTTACGCTCGGGCTCTGGGCGGCATTATCCTGTGAAACTGCCAGTGGCGACAAAAACAGCACGAGAAGCAATGCGGCTGGAAGACTAAAATTCTTGCAGGACATTTTCAATTCAGGTCTAGACATTTTTACTTAGATCTAAAAGCTTTTTTCACCGCTTATTTTTTCTCTCTTTCCTCGGTTAAACAGTAAACCCCGTCGCCTTTCATGGCCGGTCTG
>JASFSK010000186.1:0-8004 GCA_050114455.1 Desulfobacterales bacterium
CCAGGGCGGTGGACGACATTTCGTTGATCGCTCGGGCCGTTACCCAACCGGCACGGCTTTACACGTTTGCCTTAGGCGCCGCGGATTATACCGCGGATCTGGGGGTCGAGATCACTGTCGATGGCGTCGAATTGCAGTATCCTCGCTTCCGGCTGCCGATTGCCTGCCGTGCTGCTGGACTCCAAGCACCGCTTGACACGCCTTTTATGCGTGATTTGAAATCAATGTCCGGTTTAGAGGCCGATGCGATACGGGCAAAACAATTGGGTTTTCAAGGAAAGCTCTGTATCCATCCCAATCAGATCGATATTGTTAATCGCGTTTTCAGCCCTCAACCTGAAGAAATCCAAATGGCGCATAAGGTGATCGCGGCCTTCGAAGAAGCGGAAACGACCGGACAAGGGGCGCTTCAGGTGGACGGCAAATTCGTGGATTTTCCGGTAGTGGCCCGTGCCCGCAGGATTCTAGAAATGGCATCCACCCTCGGCAACGAGGTCGGGTAATGAAGTAAATATGGGTCTTTTTATTTTTATAAAATTGGAATTCGAGATGCCTTCTTGACCCTCCCAGATCAGCTGGCAGCCACTGATTGTTATACTCAATTGTGGTGCGCGTTAGATTCTATGGTGCGTTCAAAAATCAGCGATTACCAGCAGAGCAAAGCCCTGGCCCCTTCGAGGGGCCTTCCTCATATCCCCTGCTGGTGATCGCTGAATCTTTCAAAGATGACGATTCAGGATCCATACCAGTTGGTTCGTGAGATGCCATATGTCAGGTTTCGCCAATAAATTTCGCAACCAGGAAATAAAGCCGCAGGTCCTCGCGGCTCAGGTGGTGCGTGTGCTGTCCGAAATGATCCTTGACGGCACGCTGGAGCCCGGCGAACAGTTGGTTGAAACCGAGCTGCAAAAACATCTCGGCATCAGCCGATCACCACTTCGTGAAGCTTTCCGGGATCTTGAAAGGAGGGGATTGGTTACCCATGTTCCGCGCAGAGGAACCTTCGTAAAGGAGATCACCCGTAAAGATATCAAAGAAAATTTTCCAGTGCGTGCCGTTCTGGAAGGATTGGCCGCCCGAGAAGCTTATGCTCGAATGGGAAAAAAACAAATCAACCGAATGAGCAAGGCGTTGCAGGGGATGAGCCGGACCGGCGAAGAGAAAGACTATGAAGGCTATCGCAAAAATCATCAAATATTTCATCAAACCTTTATCGAAGCCAGCGGCAATCAGCTGTTGACCGAGATTTTGCAGAACCTGCGCATGCACCGCCTGTGGTACCTGGTTTCCTTTCGATATCATCGAAAGGACTTTCAAATGGCACTGGATGTTCATCAACAGATATTGGATCTTTTTTCATCACCGCAAACGGATCCTGCCGAATTAGAAACCGTTGTACGCAGCCACATTGACGAGGCCCTGGAACCGCTGTTCGGCCGGGACGATTAGAGAAGATACCATTTGGCAAACTAAAACTTGAATAAGGAGGTAGACATGAAAGAAAAACTCAAACCTTTGACGGCCGGATTAATGGTTGCGGCAATAACCCTGGCAATGATGTTTGCGGCCACTCCACCCCCGGTAACAGCGGCCGAGATCACCCTGAATTTAGGCCATCCTTTTCCTGAAAAATTGGTCACCTTGACTTCCTGGGAAAAATGGTTTGCCCAGGAGATCGAGAAACGGACCGACGGCCGGGTCAAAATCAAGATCTTCTGGGCCCAGAGCCTCGGCAAAACCAGCGATTTGCCTGACTTGGTGCAATCCGGCGGTGTGGACATGACCATGCTGGTTCCAGGGTATTATCCTGCTCGTTTTCCACTGGCGATGGCCTCCAATCAGCTCTGGTTTGTAAACTGGACCAACGAAGAAGCTTTCGCCGTCGCCAAAGCACTTTACTGGGTGGATCCCATCAAAAGCGAGTTGGAAAAACAAAATATGAAATTGATCTACATCCAGGTACTGCCTAAATACCAGTTGTGGACCTGGGCCGATCTGAAAACCATTGAAGATTTGAAGGGCAAAAAGATACGTTCCTGGGGCCCTTATATGCCGCGTCTTTACAGCGCCGTCGATGCCGTCGGTGTCAATTTGGTGCAGGCGGATTGGTTTGAGGCCATGCAAAAACATATGATTGACGGTGGTTTCTTTTCGGTATCCATGGGGCTAGCCTCCAAGGTCGAGGAAGTGGCCAAAAAGATCACCATGGTGGATCTGGGAATCAATACCGGTCCCATGTGCATCATGAACCTGGACAAGTGGAATGGCCTGCCGCCGGATATCCAGAAAATTTTCCAGGAGGTCATGGCGGAAATGCCCGACAAGGGCAAGCAATTGACCATCGATGCCGAGAAGGCCGGCATCGAAAAGGCCAAATCCCTGGGCATCACCATGTATCCATTTCCGGACCGGCAGAAATGGATTGATTCATTACCGGACATTCGCGCCCAGTGGGCCGATGATATGGAAAAAAAAGGCCTTGGTGACCAGGCTCAGCAAATGATAAAAATCTGGGATGCCTCCCTCAAGGAAGTTCGAGGCCAATGAAACCAAACAAAGTGATGAACAGTATTTCATGGGTTTTCACCGTCATCGGGTCTATCGGCATTTTGATCATCTTTGTGGTGACGGTGGCCGATGTCATCATGAACAAAATTTTCAACTCACCTTTTCCTGGAGCAACCGAAATCATCACCTCGGCAATGCCAATTTCGGTCTTTGGCTTTCTGCTGGCCGCCCAAATCAAAAAGCGGCACATCACCATCGATGTCATCATCAGCCGGCTGAGCGGTAAATGGCAGATTGTGCTCAAGTTTCTGGCCCAGGGGATCGGCATTTATTTATTTGGTCTTTTGACTTATCTAAATATTCCCCTTGCTATCTATGCCTATAAAATTGGGGATCACACCGGCGGTAACGTTGCCGTTCCCCTCTATCCGGCCAAAATCATCATTCCCCTGGCAACCAGTCTGATCACTATTCAACTGTTTATCGAGCTATGCAAAGGAGTGTATGCGGTGCTCTCACGGTCCGGCGCCGATAGTATTGGGGCCGGCCGCAACAGTACTGAACCCTGAGGTCGCTTATGTTTTGGTTTATTCCCCTGATGTTCTGCGTTTTGCTGGGAGTACCGGTCGCCTTTGCACTGGGAATGGTGGGGTTTATCGGTCTGATTGACACCTTAACCTTTACGGCCGCCTGCGCTCAAATCAAGACAATTCTTTTCGGCGCCACCAACAGCTACGCCCTTTCCTGCGTTCCCATGTTTATCCTGATGGGTGAGCTCAGTTTTCAAGCCGGGATCAGTACGGATCTTTTTAAGGCCGCCAATAAATGGGTTGGAAGGCTGCCCGGCGGTTTGGCCATTGCCACGAACTTTGCCTGCGCGGTGTTCGGTGCCTGCTCGGGCTCCACCATTGCCAGCGCATCCGTCTTTACCAAAATTGCACTGCCAGAGATGCTGGAAAAAGGATATGACAAACGGTTGAGTACCGGGGCCATCGCCAGTGCCGGCGCCCTGGCCTGCATGATTCCCCCCAGTATTTTAATGGTGATCTATGGCCTGATTACCTCCCAGCCAATCAATAAATTGCTGGTGGCGGGATCCGTACCGGGCCTCATGACGGCAGTTGCCTATGGAACGGGAATATTTCTAGCCGCCAAACTGCTGCCTCATTTGGTGCCGCCCATAACCGAGGAAAAAACAGCTTGGGCTGAGAAGTTCAAATCCCTCAAGGGAGTGCTTCCGATTGCATTTCTTTTTTTACTGGTAATGGGAGGGCTGTTTTTGGGATGGTTTACCTCGACGGCCGCGGGTGCCATCGGGTCTGCCGGAGCCTTGCTGGTGCTGGTTCTTCGCAAACGATTTTCCTGGAAGGTATTCTTTCACACCTTAGAACAGACCGGCATACTTTCCTGTTCACTGTTGATCATCATCACTTTTGGTAATCTTTTTTCATTCGTGCTCAGTTCATCCGGGGGGATTGACACCTTCGTATCTTTTATCACCGGGCTGAATATGTCACCGGTGGCAGTCCTGCTGCTGATCATCAGTCTTTATCTGATGATTGGCTGCATGGTGGATCCGGTGTCGATGCTGATCATCACCCTGCCGGCTGTGATGCCGGTGGCCGAGGCCATTGGCTACAATCCAATCTGGTTCGGCATTATCGTCATTACCATGTTGGAGGTGGGAGTTATTACGCCGCCGGTCGGTATGAATGCCTATACGGTCAAGGCGGTGGCAGGCGATAGCGTTACCACCGGCCAAATTTTTTCCGGAATTTCATATTTTCTGTTTCTGCAGGCCATTGTTTTGGCTGTTATCATCGCATTTCCGTCGATTGTTACCTATTTGCCGGATTTGATGATGGACTAAACCCCTTTATTGCATAAACAACATGGCAAAAACTATTTAACAATTTGAAATCATGATTAAAAATGAAGCACTAACACTATTTTCTGGAATTCTCAAATAGTGAATTCTAAAAATGAGACCGATTTTGCCATGTTGTTTACCTTTCAGGAACGCCGGAGGACTTCAGCTTCTGTGTTGTCAAGGGTTCGAAGTAAAGAACTACGACGTCACCCTTGACGCCTGGAATCTGAAGCCCTCCGACGTTTGCAACGTTAGGGTAAACAGCGAACCGCAGAATGTCGATTTTCGATTGACGAATTGTGGACGTCGCCGTTCTATGCCCTTTTAAAAAGTAAAATAAAAATAATTATACGTATTAATATTGAGATCTTAATAACTATAGGTTAATCAGAAATATTAAGGTTTCAATAAACTGGCGTTTTCAGGACAGCGGCCGCGCTCAGTTGACCCTTGGGTTCTGGAAATGGAATCATTGGAGGAAATAATATGCAGGCCAACGGTTATATGGGAAACTTACTCTGGGTGAATCTGAACACAGGCGAGGTGTCCGTCAAGTCTACACCCGAAAAAGATCTTCAACGCTTTATTGGGGGCAGGGGGCTTGGTATTAAATTATTATCTGATTTAGCCCCTAAAGGCGTGGATCCCCTGGCGCCTGAAAACCCGCTTGTTTTTGCAACCGGCCCCTACACCGGCACCGGGGTTTTTTCAGCTTTTTTTAATGTGACCACCAAATCACCGCTGACCGGTATCGCCTTGAGCAGCCACTGCGGAGGTCACTGGGGGCCACGGCTGAAAAAAGCTGGTTTTGACGGCATCGTAATTTTCGGTTCCGCCCCCGAGCCTTGCTACTTGGCCATTGAAGAGGGTCGCGCCATCCTGAAGCCGGCCGCAGATATCTGGGGCAAGGGAACGCTGGAAACAGAGCAGGCCATCAAGGAAAAAGAGGGTGGTGCGGAGGTGGTGTCCATCGGTCCGGCCGGGGAAAATTTGGTGCGGTTTGCCGCGATCATGAATAGCCACCGTGCCGCCGGACGGGGCGGTGTGGGTGCGGTTATGGGCAGCAAGAACTTAAAGGCAATCGCCGTCAAGGGCAAGCTGGCCATTCAATCGGCCGAGCCCAAGAAAGTTACCGAGATCTCGCGCAACGGTGCCAAGCTTGCGGTGGAAGGCGGGGCCGCCTTTGCTAAATACGGTTCTTCGATCGCCTTCAATGTCTTTAATGAAGCCCATGTGCTGCCCACTAAGAATTTTCGCGCTGGGCATTTTGGCGAATCCCAGCAGATCGATGCCGAGGCGCTCAAAACAAGGTATTTTGTAAAAGACCATGGCTGCTTCAACTGCCCGTTGAGGTGCGGCAACATCCACCAAGTTCCTGACGGCCCTTATCGGCTGGATGAGGTCGAGGGGCCGGAATATGAAACCCTGATGGCATTTGGATCCAATTGCGCCAATACGAACCTGGAATCCATCCTTAAAGCCAACTATCTTTGCAACGACCTTGGAATGGACACCATTACCTGCGGAAATCTTTTCGCCCTGCTCATGGATCTTTACGATCTTGGCATTATTGATCGAAGCCAACTCGACGGTGTTTCCATGAACTGGGGCCAACATGAATCCATTCTGGCTTTAATTCCCAAAATAGCTGCGCGTGAAGGCGTTGGAGACCTGTTGGCGGAGGGGTCTTTCCGGACGGCAGAAAAATGGGGGCCGGCCGCATTGGAGCGCGTGATTCACGTCAAGAAGCAGGAATATCCGGGCTATGAGTCCCGACGGTCCTTCGCCACCGGCTTTTCACTGGTGACCAGCAACCGGGGTGCCTGTCATTTGCGGGCCGCCATGTATGTCAATGAAATTTTTGCCGGGGAATTCAATCAGGATGGTTTTGAAAGTCATATGTCGACCCTGGTGGAAAAGGAACATTATCTGGCGTTGGCAGATTCTTATCTTACCTGCAAATTTGGCATGCGCAACGCTCAGTACACGATGCCCGTGCTGACAAACCTTTACCGGGCGCTTACCGGAATATCGCTCTCAGAAGAGAAGTTGCTGCAGGCCGGAGAGCGGATCTGGAACTTGGAGCGTCTTTACAATCTGCGTGAAGGCGTAACGGCCGATCTGCCGGCACCGCGACTATTTCAGGAAAACCTGGATGACGGTCATAAAGGTGGTGAGGCCATCAGCAGGGATCGTTTTTTAACTGCCCGCGGCATGTACTATTCCGCCAGAGGCTGGGACAAAGATGGAATTCCCGCGGCCAAAAAGATTGAGGCGCTGGGGCTGGTTGAATTTGTATGAGTGATGGCTTCAATACCGTTCAAGCAAAGCAGATTAACTCCCGTGGCTATTTGCTGGTCGCCGGGATGAGTGTATTCTGGGGACTGAATTGGCCGATAATGAAAATCGCCCTGCTTGAAATTTCTCCCTGGACATTTCGTACCCTCACGCTTGTTTGCAGCGGCATCGGGATTCTTGTTTTGGCCAGAGCTATCGGCCAGAAATTGTCTTTTTCCCGAGGCGAGTTCCTGCCCTTGCTTCTGGTGTCCATGTTGAATGTGACCGGCTGGCATCTGGGATCAGCCCATGGCGTCAGCCACATGCAGGCCGGCAGAGCCGTCATTGTGGGATTTACAATGCCCCTTTGGGCGAACATTGCAAGCTGTCTGGTATTGAAGGAAAGAATTACCATCCAAAAGACAGCGGCGCTGATTTTGGGTCTGGCCGGCCTGTTTATACTTCTGCAGCCCCAATTGACAGTCGTTGGCGACAAGCCTATCGGTGTCTTTTTTATGCTGGCGGCAGCCATATCCTGGGGAACAGGAACGGCGATGCTGAAATATTTCAAGTGGACCATGCCGACATTGCTGCTGACCGGCTGGCAACTGATCTTTGGAAGTCTGCCGGTCGTTGCCGGCACCATTTTGTTTGAACCGGCCCTGGCAATTTTCCAGCTGTCTTCAAAGGCAATCCTGGCCACGCTTTATGTCATCGCATTTCCGATGCTCTTTTGTCACTGGGCCTGGTTCAGCGTGGTTGGCATTTTTCCTGCCAGTGTAGCGGCGATTACGACGCTGATGGTCCCGGTCATAGGGGTATTGAGCAGCGCCCTGGTTTTGGGAGAGCGTTTGGGATTTCGCGAATCTGCGGCGCTGGTGCTGGTTTTAACGGCAGTGGGAATTGTGTTGTTGTGGCGCAATGAATAACTCGGGTGAAACTACAGAAATTTTAGTGTTTTTTTCAGCAGTCCTGACAGATTGGTGGGAGCGGCTTTCAGCCGCGATTAGAATGGAACTTTATCATTTGAAATCGCGGTTAAAAACCGCTCCCACGAGCCTAAAACACAACCGGGTTCAAGACTACAATGTTTCTATTTCGATCAGACGGGCTGCTCTTTCGCCCGAGGCGATTGCTCGTGTGAAACTACATAGAAGAACTATGTTGATTACGCAAAAAATTCCGAATTTGTCATGCCGGTCCCGGATCAAGTCCGGGATGACGGATCCGGCATCCAGAATTTTATGAAGTTACTGGATTCCGGCCTTCGCCGGAATGACGCTATAATGAAATTTTGATTTTTTGACACATCATCAAGTTTCTTTGTTGATCAGACTGGCCGTTTTTTT
>JASFSK010000187.1:0-7995 GCA_050114455.1 Desulfobacterales bacterium
CGTAAAGAAATGGATTGATGGACAGGGAGTCGCCGATTACAACAAAAACAACGACAAACTGATGCAGGTCATCAGCCTGAAAAACCGGCTGATTCCGGGTCCGCTGGACGCCAGGTCCGGCCAGCTGTTTTATACAGCGCTGTATGATTTGGATGAATTCAGAGCGCAAATTCAACATGACCGGCTTTTGGATAATTTCAAAATCAATTCCGGGACCCTTGATTTGGCAATGAAAAATGATGTTGCCCTGTTGGATCTTGGCATGATCTGGATTGAACATGTTTTAACTATTTAACTCATCAAACTTAATAGGTATGAAACTCAACGGCAAAGTTGCGCTCGTACTGGGCGCCATAAAAGGAATCGGCAAAGGGATCGCTCTTGCTTTGGCGCAACAGGGAGTAAACGTGGCGCTGAATTATTTCGACTGGGAGGAAGAACTTGAAGGGCTTAAAAAAGACTTCAGCGATACCCCTGGTCAATCACTGATCGTTCAAACCAACCTGCTGGAAGTCGATACAATACCGGGTCTGGTTCGCCGCGTCATCGATCGATTTGGCAGGTTGGACATCCTAATCAACAATATTGAGCGGGGAGGATGGCCGGTGGTTCATGGCCCCTACATTTCGCACCAATGGGATCTTGAGGTCGAAACCACTTTGCGCGCCAAACGCTGGGTGTTTGAATACGCCCTGCCCCACTTGAAAGCATCCGGTGATTCGGCAGTCATCAATTTTTCCTCGATTGCCGCCATTGTCGGCCGTAGCGGCCCTGCCGGAATGATTTTCAACGAGGGCTATGCAGCAGCCAACCGTGGCGTATCTTTGCTAACCGAGACCTGGGCTCGAATGGGGGCCCCTCAAGTGCGGGTCAACGAGATCATGCTGGGCCTGGTGACAACCCGGCACGCTGACAAGACCCGGGGCTGGACACTTCTGAGCGAGTCGTGCAAAAAAGCCCTCATTGATCACACGCTGATGCAGCGCACGGGTACCGTGGCGGATGTCGTCAAGACCGTCCTTTTCATTATCAAAGATGCGCCGTTTATGACCGGTACCGTGCTGCGGCTGGACGGCGGGTATGTACTGGGGGGTGAAAAGGTGGGACCAATGCCGCAAGGTGTGGTTTAAGGGTTCAACACCCGCTGTGTACAATAGTTTTTGGATTCTTGATACTGGATACTCGATGCTCGATAACCGATTTCCCCCAATCCAGTATCCAGAATCAAGTACAGCTGATAGACTCATCGCTACCAAAGTTTTCCCAGTTCTTGATTCATTCAGGGAACTATCTTTGCCGAATATCCTTACTTTTCATGCCCCATATAAACACTTTCACCCATTCGAATCCGAATTTCAGTAATTCTAAATCATCCGATTTCAGCTTCTTGCGAAGCGCGGATTTAAGTTTATACCGTTTTAAAAAGCTGCTTTGAAATATAAATTCCCGAAAGCGATCAATGTTGTAGGTCGCCATGAAAGCCATCTTTGCCTTGGGTCCTTCAGGGCCCTCAATCCCCCACGGATCGTTCCGAAACAGTTGCTTGACACCGGCCCAACGGACCGTCATTTTATGGTAGCGTTGGGCTTCCTGATCCCGCGTCCAATCAGGCAGGGTCCATTCTTTTGTTTCGTACTGCCCATGACAAAAATCCGGCGGCCTGAAAAAATGAACGAGTGTCTCCTTTTTGCGGTCGGCATCAAACAACATGCCCTGCTCGATGGGAAATGTTCTGCAGGTATCCGGACGGTCGCGATACACGTTGCAGCCGGATTCAGCCAAAAATGGGCAGGTTTTTTGCGAATTTTCAGTCATGCGCAATAGTACATCCGGAAAAAAATTGGAAGGCCGCATGACGATGTCGACATAACTGTCCAGAAATTCATCTGAAGTAAGGCCTAAGGACTGTTTTAATCGGATGACATCGTAGGGATATAAAAACAAATTTAAATTTCGGCAGCAGCGGTTGAAACATTCAACCTCTGGATGACAACGAAAACAGAATGTGTCATTTTCTTTAATGCGGAGCCCGGGCAACTTGTCGATATCTTCAATTTCAATGGGTTTCATAATTAAATGGCTTTATAGCATGCAAGCTAAAAAACTAAAACCTTTATCGGTCTTAGAGTTCAACACCGGCGCAGAAAGATTGATCTTGACAATAAAAAGCGCTTCGGCTATCCGGAAATTCAAGCTTAAAAAAACACCATCCCATTTTGTTTACGATCATTTGGGGTATAACAGTTTTAAAAAATCTACCAAAGGTATACTATCATGACAGAAAAAGCCGACCTTCCCAACGTTTCCATGTCCAATACCAAAAAAGAGCTGCTGGAGGCCTATGAAAAAGCCAAGGCGAATTTCGAAAATTTGAGCAAGGATTTGTTGAATGCCGAAAAGGCCCGTAAACAGCTGGAAAAAAAAGTGGCGGCGGCGACGGCCGATAAACAGGCGTCTCAGGATCCGTTGAAGCGCCTCCATGATCTGCGCGGTGCCCTCAGCCGGGAACTAACCGAACTGGCAGAACGTTTCGAGTCTGAAATTGAAACGTATCGAAAAATTCAGTCCGCAATCGAAACAAAACAGGATGAGCTAAACACCATTTACGAGGTCGAAACGGCCGCCTCTGACCTTGCTGCTCTGATCGACGCCCAGCGAGCGAAAAAAGAACAATTCGAGCGAGAAATGCAGGACCAAAAGAGATCATTCGAATCAGAAATGGAGGAGCTTCGTACCCAATGGCAGCGTGAGAAAGCCGATCACGATCGAAGCGTCAGGGAGCAAACAGAAGCGATTGAGAAGCAACGTCAAAGAGAGAAGGAAGAATATGAGTACACCTTCGCGCGAGATAAGGCCCAGCGTAAAAACACCCTGGCAGACGAACTGCAGGCCCTTGAAAAAGAGCTCAGCCTGAAGCGAGGCGAATTCGAAAGTGAATCTCAAAGCCGGAAAGCCGAGTTAGACTTCAGGGAAGAAGGCATTACAGTCCGCGAAAAGGAAATGGAAACCCTTCAAAAAGAGGTGGAAACCTTTCCCAAACGCAGTGAGGCCGCAGTTCAGAAAGCGGTGGCCGAACAAACGGAAAAGCTTACAAGAAATTTTAAGGCTGACAAGGCGCTTATGGAGGCCAGATTCGAGGGCGAAAGAAACGTTCTGATGGGAAAAATTGAAGCGCTTGAGAAAATGGTTGCATCGCAGGCGGCACAAATCAACGATTTGGCCAAAAAGAATGAACTGGCCTATGAAAAGGTTCAGGATATCGCCAACCGTGCCGTCACCTCTGCCAGGCGGGATGTGTACACGGCTCCGATTCAACAAACCAGTTCCAGCATCCCAGTGCGTGACGAGAACAAAAGTGGATGAAATAACGGTGTGGTCCTCAATCTTGACAGGAGGTCATAATTGAGGATCACTCTTTTTTTACCCGCTCCGCATTCCGAATTCTACCTTCTCTGTTTTGCTATCCAGCGTCCCATCCTCCATGCCCTCTGCTCTATGCGCTATGCGCTTTGCCCATAATCATCTCAGCGATCGTCAACTTGATTTTACTGGTCAGACCGAGGGCTTGTTTCAGCTCGCTTTCCAGCTTCGCCATGGCAAAATAAATAGGTGTGCGATCAAATTTGCGATAGCGCTTATCCGAACAATGAACAGCGAACATCCCGCAGCCCGGTCCGCGGACAATGTTTTGCCCCGGTTTTCTAATTTCATGGGGGATTCCGTGCAACCGGCATATCATGGGTCGATAATTGTAAAGCGAGCAGAGTCCATCGAAATTGAGCGGGCACATCGCCCTTGCGGTCGTGTGCTTTTCATCCGCCATGTCATTGTTACGGCAGACATCGCCCGCCCTGGATAGAATTTCCTGTTTTGTCTGAATTGCCAGGTTGTTAAAACCCGAATGAATATATAAATATTCCAAATAGGTATGGTGGTAGAACCGTGTCCGACAACAGTTATCCTCGCATCCATTGCACTGAAACCCGTAATGTCCGGCGATCTCGGCATATTGCCGATCCATGGCGGTAAATATAGATTGTAAACGATCAAAAAACGAAGCCAAATTAGGATCGTCATGGTGAATCGGAAAATGCTTCAAGCTAAAGTCCTTACCCGCTTTATTCTGATAACCAACACACGTGAATTACACTCGGCCATCATTACACCAGCGGAGAGGGGAAAAATAGCTTTTTATAGAGATTCATGGCATATCGATCCGTCATGGAAGCAATAAAGTCACAAACCATGCGTTTTCTACTTTGATCGTTATGATTGCCGCTGTTTAGCTGTAATTCACTCATTTTTTTTTCAAACATCGGGGCATTTTCTAAAAAATAGTTGTATAGCTCCGATAGGATTTTCTTGGATTTCTCAAAATCTTTATGGACATTCGGGGAACGGTAGACATTATCATAAAGAAACTGTCTTAAACGCGTCATGGCGGAATACACCTCATCGCTCATCTGCAAGCAAAGTTCATCACCCTTTATCGCACTGGCGGAAATAAGATCCCGAATCATGGTCGTTGCGCGGTCGGAATGAGTAAATCCGAGGATTGTTGTACAGGAGTCTGGCACCTGGGAGACATCCACCACGCCACTGCGAATGGCATCCTCAAGATCATGATTCAAATAGGCCATAATATCGGCAATCCTGACAATAATGCCCTCGTAGGTACAGGCCTTCTCAGCGGGATCTTCAGGAATAATCTTTCCAAAACCTTTTGAGTGCTTTAAAATGCCGTCTCTGACCTCATGGGTCAGATTGAGTCCTTTTCCATTATTTTCGAGTATTTCTACCACCCGCAGACTTTGTTCATTGTGGGAAAAATCCGGAGAGTAAATTTCTCTGAGAGCAATTTCACCGCTATGCCCGAAGGGTGTATGGCCCAGATCGTGTCCTAAGGCGATCGCTTCGGTCAGATCCTCATTGAGAAACAAGGCCCTCGCGATGGCCCTGGCTATCTGGGCCACTTCGAGGGTATGGGTCAGCCTGGTTCTGTAATCATCGCCCAGCGGTGAGAGAAAAACCTGAGTTTTGTGCTTTAACCGTCGAAAGGCGTTCGAGTAGACAATGCGGTCACGGTCCAGCTGAAATGAAGTCCGAACCGGACAATTTTTTTCTTCGATATCCCGCCCCCGACTTTCGGCACTCAAGCAGCCGAACGGAGACATGAAATTTCTCTCACGTTTTTCAAATTCTTTTCGAATGGACATGGTTTTATACAAATTTATAGCGGTCAATGGGGCGCCGACTTAACAAAATTAAAAAAGGTGTTATATTACTCCCAAGTTTGCTTGATTGTAAAGTAATATTTGCTTCAATAATTGCGAAGATCTATCCCTGAACCTATGAACCTTGAACCCCGAACCTCCAAACCCGCTATGAATGGACACCATTTAATACTCGGGAAACGAACGGATCTCATCACCGGTGAGACCATTATGGATACTCATGATGAGCGCTACCGGCAAAAAATAGCCCACTTGCTCATAAACCGGAAAGATTATCAAAAAAATGACATCAAATCACGCAGAGATCTGCTCGTTCAAGCCGGGGATAAAAAAGCCGTTGTAAAGATTGATTTTTTGATCAATCTTTGCGGAAAGATTGGCATGATAATAAAATTCGGCCCCGGCTCCATCGTCACCCGGCGTCGATCGTTGCTGGCTGCATCCCGGATTTTGTCTCCCTATCAAATTCCGATTGCCGTGGTCACCAATGGCGAAGATGCCGAAATCCTTGAAGGAAAAACAGGCCGGATTATCTCCCGGAATCTGGATACCATACCGGACAAAAAACAGCTTTTAAAAACAATGGATACAAATCATTTTAAGCCGATTCCAGCCGAGCGCGTGGAAATGGAATCGCGGATCCTGTATTGTTTTGAGGTGGATGGAAGCTGCCCCTGTGATGAGGATGTACGCAGAATTTAGCCTAGTTTCCATCCACAAATGGTCTTTTTGCCCAATCTCGGCGTCAATCTGCGCGCTTGCTTGTGCGACGTAGTAAACTACGCCTCCGCACAAGCGCTTGATTTCCTTGACCTTGGGCAAAAATCCGCGTTTCTGGATTGGAAACACCAAAAGGTGCCCGTCTCTGATAAAGGACTTTTATGGACGGGCACTAGCCTATGCTGAGTGGTTCAGGGTTCCGGGTTGAAAAAACCCAAAAGCTCGTATCTAATGGAACATGTTTTCATTTGGTTATAAAACCATTTCACTCAACAAGGATTGAGTATGGATTACCGGTTTTTCATGAAAAAAGCGCTGGATCGGGCCGAACATGCGCTGGCACAAGGCGAGTTTCCAGTGGGATGTGTCATGGTTTACCAGGACAGGATCCTGGTCAGCGGGTCTCGCAAAAACACCACTGGAGACGCGACAAACGAGATCGATCACGCCGAAATGATCGCTTTACGACGCCTGGCGGATGTTAAAGAGAACATCGATCCCGGCAAAATAGCCGTTTTCTGCACCATGGAACCCTGCCTGATGTGTTATAGCGCCCTGATTCTGGCCGGTATCGGTCAAATCGTATTCGCCTATGAGGATGTCATGGGCGGTGGCACTGGGTGTGATTTGTCCCGCCTCAAACCGCTGTATAAAAATAGTTCGATATCGGTGGTCCCGGGTGTCATGCGTTTGGAAAGTCTGAAAATTTTCAAAGCCTACTTTTCCAATCCGGCCAACCACTACTGGGCAAAAAGTCTGCTGGCCGAGTCCACATTGGCGCTGTAACTTGACCGGGTAAAAATTATACTTTCTTTGGCAATTTACTTTATAAAAGTGATTTTACTTGCATTTTTTACTTGCAATTCTTAATCTGGTTATATATTCAAGCGGATGGATGTGTTTGATATTGGTATTGGACCCGGATGGGCACTTGTCGGCTTTATCATCCTTAGGGGACTTAGTCGGCAAACAATCATAAAAATTTTGTTTTCGCTCTAATAGCAACCAAAAGTAAGTATAGGAGGTAAACATAGCTGCACCAAGAAGACCCAATCGACCGATAAGATCAGATAGAACGAATATCAACAGAAATATCAGGGCCAGAGAAGTAAGAGTCATAGACCCTGATGGCGAACAAATCGGAATAATCCCTACGAGACAGGCTCTGGAAACGGCGGCTGAATTTGGTTTGGACCTTGTTGAGGTTTCTCCCAATGCAAACCCTCCTGTTTGCAAGATTATGGACTATGGTCGATACCGCTATGAACAGACCAAAAAGAAACAGGAAGCAAAAAAGAAACAAAGTTCATTTCAGGTAAAGGAGATCAAGGTCCGCCCAAAAACCGGCGAACATGATCTGCAAACCAAGATCGGTCACATAAAGAAGTTTATCGACAGAAAAGACAAGGTAAAAGTAACCGTCATATTCCGAGGGCGTGAAATCACGTTGTCCCGGTTCGGCATGGCTCTGCTCGAAAAAATTGCCCAGGAAACCGAGGAAACTGCATTGGTAGAGCAGCACCCCAAATTCGAAGGCCGAACTTTGGTCATGATTCTGGCGCCAAAATGATAGCGTAACTCATAAAACAGGTGCAGTTGTTTAATATAAATTAGGGGCCTTGCCCCTGTAGCAGGATGATACCTCCGAGATCTTTTTGTGAAATGAATGGTGGCGTGGGCCGGATTACGATAGCTCACGCCATCTACTTTTAATTGGATATCATACGTTAAGGAGAAATTTTCATGCCCAAGATTAAAACCAACCGCGCGGCTGCCAAACGATTTAAAAAAACCGGCACCGGAAAAATTGTTTATAGGAAGTCATGTGCCAGCCATATCCTGACAAAAAAAACCACCAAACGCAAAAGGACACTACGGCAGGCACACCTTATTGCGAAATCAGACCGCAGAGAAATAAAGCTGCTGTTGCCCAACGGATAATTCGGAAACGGGAAGGTGGAATGCGGAAAGTCAAACGCGGATATATTCGGGTTCCGGCTTCATATTTTGGATTTGAGACTGCAGGCGAGACAAGAAAAAG
>JASFSK010000188.1:0-7950 GCA_050114455.1 Desulfobacterales bacterium
TAATCGTATGTCTTATTTATCGGGCAAAGATGGAAATGGCGCTTTTTTCATCACTCATTTTCATATTTGGAGTTTCGTTTTGGAGTTCATATGACGCAGCAAGAGTAGGCCGAGAATCAACTACAAAGCTACCAAATAAGAAATATACGAGAAAAAAGCATGAAAGCACTGCCTGCGATAGGTTCAGATCATCGACCTTTGAAGGCCGTGTTGTTTTTACCAAGGTGAATTCAAAGACGAGTAATAGTATTCCTCTGTTAAGCCTTGCTAACCGTGATCGCTCTTGCACACAAACGGAAAATAGCATCGCTGCTATTGTTTACTTTCAGTTCGCCGCATGAAAAAAAAGCCTACCAGCCCTGAAAACACCAGCGCGGCCCAAAAGAAAAACGGAATTCCGCTCCCAATTTTCGCCAGCCAATTTCCCATTGGTGGTGCAAAGACAGTGACAAGACCCATCAGGGACATATTCAGCCCTGTGGCCGTTCCTGCAAATCGTGCACCGATATCTCTTTCCTCGATGATGGCAGTCATGGTGATGGCCATGAATCCGTCGCGTGAAATGCCGGCTATCAAAACCGCTACCGAGATCATGATTCCACTGGTGAACCCCAGGAGACCGGTTCCGGTGCCGATGAGCAATGCCGCCGCCGTCAGGATCCCACGGCGGCTTCCAAGTTGGTCGGAGAGCAGCGCAATGGGGATGGCAAAAATCATGCTTACCGCGTGAAAAGATGCGAGGGTGCTGTCAGCGGTCAACGGCTCCCATCCAAGGCCACGCAGGTAAAGCGGCAGGAAGCCCAACATCCCGTTGACGCAGCCGGACACGCCTGCGGTTGCAATACAGAGAAGCCACACATTGCGATTTCTCATCACATGCCTGATGGCTTTACCAAAAGTAATTTTTTGAGTGTTTTGCCGATCTTCAAGGTCTGTCTTATCCTGCGAAAACCACCAAAGAATTCCAAATATAATCGCCACCGCACCATAAGCAAAAAGCACATTCCGCCAGCCGTTAAGCATCGGCGATAAGACGGTTGCCGCCAACAACGCTCCCAAAAGGAATCCCAAAGCCATCCCAACGGAGACGATACCATTGGCCATGCCGAGCTGACTTTGGTCGAACCAGACACCACAGGACTTATGGACATTCATAGGGATCGACCATTGAGCAAATCCGGTAATGAGGGTAGTCAGGGCCAAGGTGTTGAACCCGGTTGAAAGTCCCCGGGCCGCCCCGGCGATTCCTAATAGGAGGCATGCAACCGCCAGGGTCCGCCGTGGCCCGAACCGATCTCCAATAGGTCCCCCGATGAGACCCACCAAAACCCCCAGGACAGCGCCGACACCCCATATCCACCCGACCTGTACAAGACTCAGACCTAAATCGGCTGAAATTTCGTCAAATAGCACTGGCAGTGACATTTGTGGAATCGCCACCACAAATGTGAACGTAAGCGTTGATATTGAAAGCACCAGCCATTTGTAGGACTGTGATTGATGGTAAAGCATAATATGAAACTTCGTAAATTAAGACAGGATTTAACGGATTATCAGGATTTTTTTTGTAACATTACATCCTGTCCATCCAGTTGATTCTTTGGAGAAGTTTAATTATATTTCGTTAAGTTTTTTTGAAATTAGACTGGCCATTTTTGCCACCTGTTCCGCTCCTGAGTGAGGACTCATAGAGTTTTTTGGACGTTGTTTGCAAGTCGATGAAATTTATAAGCGGCATTAATATAAGATGTCGCGCAAGAAAGCAAGGGCAGTCACTAAACATTGATTGGATAGCTTTTCCCTGTATAGTATGATGCAAGCCCACAGAACAACCTTTGAATTTGACAATAATAACGTCACCGCGGTAAAAGCGTGTTAGGCAATTGTAAATGCACCAAGCATCTCCAGGTTGATGTCCCGCGACAGCATAATGATAACTGATAATCTGGACTTTGGAAGCAGGCATCTTCCCTGATAAAATCGACGGCATCAGACTGCGCGAACATAACGGGTTTAGAATAGCTGGTCGAAGAGAGAAGATTAGCAAGATGACCTATGGACCCCGCAGAAACGTTTGGAAGGATGTTGTCTTGATGGAGAGGCGAAGTAAATCAGTCAGGATCGACCAATCATGCTCTTCATAACTAGCTATCTGAATACTCTATGTCATTCGCAGTTCTGCGGTGGAAGTATAAAGCTCGCTCGTACCTGAAATTCGATTAGAAGCACATGAATATTATCACTTAACTCTGCAGGTTTGCTTTTATCGTTTGAAAAATTCAGTCATTAGAAATTACGATTTATTTCAGACCGTCCTGGTGCGACTGCCTTTGAATAAGATTCCATCGTTTAATGGAAGCATTAACGATGTATATGCTAAATCTCTTTGTACTTCAGGTCTGGGCCAGGGCATTTTGATATTCGATCTTGGTATCTCAGCGCTTTTCTTGTTTCTCCCGGGGCCGGTAGAACCTATCTGCACCCACTGATGCAGGTTGTGGATTAATATCAGGGACAACACGGGGACATCATACTACCGCATCAGATTGGGTATAAACATCGTCAGCTGTGGAAAGAGAATCAGAATGAGGATGCTGACGATGCATGCCAGTAAAAAGAAAGACACACTGTGAAAGATAGTGCCCAATTTGATGTCAGGCGCCAGGGCCTTAACCACATAAATATTTACACCCACCGGCGGAGTGAGGGCCCCCATGGTGGTGACCATGGTCAGTAGAATGGAATACCAGATAGGTTCGAATCCGAGCGCCACCCCCAAAGGGAAAAAGATCGGGATAGTGAGCACCAGAAAGCCCAATGAGTCCATGAAACAGCCCCCGATTAAGTAAATTATCAGCACCAAGACCAAAATGGCATAGCGGGGCACCGGTAGGGCGGCGGCAAAATCAGCTATCATGAATGGCAGCCGGGTCACAGCCAGAAAGCGACCGAATATAATTGCCCCGGCCACTAGCATAAACACCATGCAGGAAATTTTCAGGGTTTCCCTGATGGAGTTCATTAGCCCCTGCCAGGAAAGCCGACGGCCGGCCACGCTGACGACAAGGGTGAAAAACACGCCCACCGCTCCGGCCTCGGTCGGCGTAAACAAGCCGACGTACAGGCCGCCGATCACCAGAATGAAGATGGTGACGGCTTCGATAACGCCCAAAAGGGCTTTTCCCTTTTCCCTCAAGCTGGTCCTGGGCCCTGCAGGGCCAAACTCCGGATGCAAACGGCAAAGAACAAAAATGGTCGCCACAAATAAAAGACCCAGAATAATTGCCGGTATGATGCCGGCCAGAAAAAGCTTGACGATGGATTGCTCGGTCTGCAGTCCGATAATGATCAGGACCACACTGGGCGGCATCACCGTTCCCAAGGTGCCGCCGGTCACTACAGCCCCACTGCTCAAGCGTGGATCGTAATTATACTTTTCCATCTGCGGCAAAGCAACCGCCCCCATGGTCGCTGCCGTCGCGGTATTCGATCCGCAGATCGCGGCAAACATCTCATCGGCACCGATAGTGGCCATCGCCAACCCCCCGCGCCAGTGACCCATCCACTTGTAGGCTGCATCGTACAATCGTTCGGCAATTCCGGCGTTGAAGGCCAGATATCCCATGAAAATAAACAGCGGGATGACGGTCAGGCCATATTTTGAAAATGTCGACCACAAATCTGTGGCAACCATGTTCAAGGCGGCATGAAAGGAAACGATGTAGGCAAAGCCGCAAAACCCCACCACCGCCATGGCAAAGCTAACCGGCATTCCCAAGATGAACATCACGGCGAGTAATACGACGATTCCGATGATTCCGATGATTGCCAGGTCCAATATTACCGTTCTCCATCGCTGGTACTAAATAATTTCACAAAATCTAACAACAACACCAAGGCGAGCAGCATGCAGCCAAAGGCTACGCCATATGTGAAAGGATAGTAGACGATTCTCAATGTCTCGGTCACCTCGCCGGTATTGCGAAGGTTAGCTGCCAGCAGGAAAATCTGCCAGCCGACCACGGCGAAGAAAAGCATGCAGACAGCATGATTAATGGCATTAAACACCTTGCGGGTACTTTGAGAAAATTGATTGAAGAGGATGTCTACCGAAATATGAGCCTTTTTCATCTGGGTGTAGCCGAGCACAAACGCGGTGGCCACTGCCCCGAAGAACCCCATCAGCTCAAAGGTGCCCCTAAGGGGCACCCAGACAATACGCAAAAATATGTTGGCACATGTGATCAAAATCATTGCCACCATGAACAACCCGGCCACCCACAAGAACATTCGATTGAGGATTTGAATGATTTTCTCCAAGATTTCCATGGGCGTTCCTTGGCTCCACCGGTGCGCGGCGGCATTAATTATATGAGATTCTATGACTAAAAGGTATGTTTTTAAGACCGGAACACCAGGCCTGGTTGGGGGTAAAACCCGAAACTCACCATGGTGGAGGGTTCGCACCCCAACCGTTTGGATACATGATTTTTACATCCAACAGCGGTGCGCTGTTGTCCTATTTTTCTACCATTGCCTTGATGTCCTTGATGATGTCGTCAGCCGGCAGCCCTTTGTTCTTGGCCTCGGCGGCCCATTTGGCGGTCAGCGGTGCCAACTTGGCATCCCATCGTGCCTTTTCCTCCGGTGAGAGACGGATGACCTCAACCTTTTGCTCGTTTTGCGCCCATTCCATGGCGGCTTTGACATGGTCGTCCATGTATTTGCCGGTCCACTCCGACTGTTCGACGCGCAAATCCTCCATTACCTGCTGCACTTCTTTGGGCAATTTATTCCAGCTGTTCATGTTCATGACCACCGCAAATGGATAAATGACGGTGTCGGTCATGGTCACATACTTGCAAGATTCGGCAAATTTGAAATCCTTCATCACTTCAAGTGAAGAATACAGTCCTTTGACCACCCCTTTTTGCAGGGCTTCAACCGTGGCCGGCATCGGCATGCCGACCGGATTGGCCCCCCAGGCGGCCAAAATCTGGGCGGCACCGCCGGATGCTCTCAAATCCAATCCCTTCAGGTCTTCCAGGGTCCTGACGGGAACCTTGGACATAATATTCGTCGGTGCCGTGGTGAACATGGCCAAAACCTTCACCTTGCCGAACTCTTCCGGCTGATACTTTTGCCACAAATCCCACAACACGAGGCTGCCTTTATGGGCATTGGGGATTCCGAGGGGAAGGCTAGTTGCATTGGTAACAACAAAACGACCCGGCTGATAGGCCATGCACAGGTTGCCGATATCGGCCTGACCGGCAATCACGCCATCCATCATGTTTTTGGCCCCAAGCAGGGTCCCCCCTGGATAAGTGTTCACCACCACTTTCCCATTGGTCCGCTTCTCAACCTCCTTCTTCCAACGTTCCATTTGAACGCATGGGAAGGTCGGTGCCGGCGGGAAATTGGCATAGCTGAGTTTGATTGGCCCGGCGGTAGCGGTAAGCGGAAAAAGTACCGAAAACAGTGCGGTTGTCATAAAAAACACCAAAATAAAATATCCAATAGCTCGCTTCATGATGGGTCCCTCCTTTTTTGAATGAATCAAAAATTATAGGTTTACGCGTTTGGAGCTCAAAATTTATCAGGGTCGATGAGCCGCTGATTAGGTGCCTTGAGCCCCAAACCGCTCAACTGCTGTCGCTGTGTCGCCTCGAAGGATTTGATCACAACCCAGCAGATGGGTAACAGACCTTAATACTGTGTCCTTATTCCTCAATAATGCAGGCATCGGCTTCTGCTTTGCCGAGCTCTTGCCCACAGGGATCCAGTCCTTTTTTCTCCCGTATGGCGGCCAGCACCCTTTCAGGCGTAATCGGCAGATCTTTGATACGCACACCAACGGCGTCATAAATGGCATTGGCGACTGCCGGGGCGGTCGGCACACACCCGGGTTCTCCAATTCCCTTGGCACCATAAGGTCCATCCTCATCGTAGGTTTCATGAACCGGTGCCTCAATGGGGACGACATCTTTGGCCGTCAAAATCTTGTAATCCCTGAAGTTGGGATTCATGTTTTCGCCGTTTTCAAGCACGACCTGCTCGCTAAGGGCATAGCCGATACCCATCATGACACCGCCATATACCTGGCCTTCCAAAAGCAGGGGATTGATGGCTTTGCCGACATCGTGGGCGGCCACATATTTGAGCAATTTGACCTTTCCCGTTTCTTCATCCACCTTGACCCGCACGCCATGGCTGCCAAAGGTGTACGTCATGGACATGTTTCCTTTAAAATCCTTTCCCATATTTTCATTGTTTGGATCATAGAAGTGTTCGGCCATCAGCATTTGACCACCATGGCTGAAATGCGCTTTTCGCAGGAGTTTGCCGATTTCGATGTGCCTGTCCGGATTATCTTTGTCCACGATGCAGCGATCGCGCAGGACCAGTTTTTCCAGCGGCGCTTCTAGTTGCTTGGCCCCCATTTCTAGAAGGCGGGATCTAACTTTCCGGGCCGCACCCAGGGCGGCGTTTCCGGCAATAAAGGTGGTTCGGCTGGCATGGGCCCCTACATCCCATGGGCACACATCCGTATCGCTGTGAATGACGTGAATGTCGTCGACCTGCAGTCCGAGTTCTTCCGCAACGATCTGGGCGACGATGGTATCCGATCCCTGCCCCATGTCGGTGGCGCCGGTGAATACATCGACTTTACCGAAATCGTCCAATTTAAGAATGGTTCCGCAGCCATCGGACTTGTAAACCCTGGCCCCGCCACCGACATGGATCAGAGACGCCATGCCGACTCCCTCGCCCTTCTTTTTGGGCTCATCCCACTCAAGGGTAGTCTTGACGGAATCCATACAATCTTCTAACCCGCAAGTGGTGATGCGTAGGTCCGCCGGGGATACCTCGCCGGCCTGATTGGCGTTGATACGGCGAAATTCAATGGGATCGATACCCGCTTTTTCCGCCAGCATGTCCATCGTGCTTTCGATAGCGAAAGTTGCCTGGGGGTTGCCGTATCCTCGCATTGCCTGAGCATAGGTGTTGTTTGTGTATACGCATTTGGCCTCATAGCGCACATTGGGTACCCGATAAAGGCTGGTGATGGGCATCATCATAACTGACGGGGTGGTAGCGCCCCAGGAGGTGTAAGCACCATTGTCAAGAATCATGGAGATATCCCTGAAGAGCAGTTTGCCTTTTTTATTGCAGCCCTGGGAAATAGCGGCAATGGTCGGCTGACGGGTAGAAGTGGCAATGAATTCCTCGGTACGATCGAATTCGATTTTCACCGGTTTGCGGGTGTAGTAGGATAACAGAATCGCAATGTACTCATAGGAATAGGTGTCCAGTTTGCTGCCGAACCCACCGCCGATGCAGGGTTTGATCACCCTTACGCGTCGATCCTTGATTCCCATGGCCTTGAGGGCACCTAAAAAATCTTTCTGGGCCAGAGATGGAATTTGGGTATTGGTGTGAATGGTAAGGTTGTTGGCCGGATCAAACTCGGCAATAGCACCGCTCGTTCCCATGCAACAGTGGGTGACCCAGGTGGTAGTGAAGCGTTCTTCGACCACATAGGCGGCCTTCTTTCTTGCAGCTTCAACGTCTCCGTAGTGAAGCTTCCAAGGCATTCTTAGCACATTGGTTTTGTGTTCTTCGTGCACCAGGGCGGCACCTTCGCGCATGGCCGCTTCCGGATCAAAAATAGCAGGCAGGGGCTCGTAAATCACCTCGATCAGCTTCAATGCCTCCTTGGCCGTCTCAGGATCGGTGGCGGCCACAGCGGCGACTTCATCCCGATATGAGCGCACCTTGCCGGCCTTCAAGGGCCGGTTATCTTTGTATACGCCCATCTTAATTTCGGGAATATCCTCTCCGGTAATCACGGCTCGAACGCCCGGCAATGCTTTGGCTTTGGACGTATCTATTTTGGTGATGCGGGCATGGGGAAATTTACTGTAAAGGATCTTGCCGTAAAGCATC
>JASFSK010000189.1:0-7941 GCA_050114455.1 Desulfobacterales bacterium
CGCTTTTAATCAGGATTTCATCGGTAATAAATGCCTGATCTTCTCCATCGGCCTTTACCCCATCGGAAAACGCCTGCAAAACTTCTTTTATGGCAACATGATCTCTTTTCTTACCGATCAACTGGTCTCTGGCCTCGGAATAATGTCGCGATTTGATCTCATTCCAGGTATCGGTATCGACCATGTTCGCTATATATTCCTCACCGGGAAATTCAGCCAGCACATGCAAAATTGTAATGCCGGCGCCATACATATTGGCGAGGCTGACCGCATAAGCAAATGCATGAACAGCAGATTCCGACAAGTCGGTGGCATAGAGAATTTTTTTTATTTGGATGATTGGGAGCTTCATATTGATAACCTTTTGGCTTAGGAACTAAAACGAACAGTCATGGTTCTCAGCAAGACACGAACGCCACCGCTGGCCAAAAAAACCGCCGGTCTGATCAAATAAAGAAACTCGAACAGGACAAATGTCGAATTAAGGAATTATTGCTATTTTATTCAAAAAAAAAGTAGAGCAAAGCGACATCCACCATTCGTCAATCGTCCTTCGTCATTCCAAGTGGTTTCACACAAGCAGGCCACTGGGGAAGTCCCATCTTCTTTTTGCGTTCCCAGCCTCCGCGGTACGTTATCTTCCAAAATATAAGTTCGGCAGCCACAGGGCAATGCCGGGAAACAGCATGACAATGACCAAACCGACCATCATAACCAGCACAAAAGGTATGATGGAACGGTAGATATCCGCCAGCGATACCTCTTTGGGCGCCATGGCCTTCATCAGAAATAGGTTATAACCGAAAGGTGGCGTCATGTAGGCGATCTGGCAGGTAATCGTATAAAGAACGCCATACCAGACCGGATTGTACCCCAGGCTGATGACCAGGGGCACATATAGGGGTGCAACAATAATCAGCATGGCCGTGTCATCCAGAAACATGCCCATCAGGATGTATGACAACTGCATCATTACGAGGACCCCAAAAGGACTGAGTCCCCACCTTTCGATGAACAATGATTTGATCGCATGAACAGCACCCAGACCGTCAAAAACGGCACCAAAGCAAAGTGCTGCCAGAATAACCCACATGAACATGCAGCTCACACTCAGTGTGTTTTTTAGGGTCTCGTCCAGTACCCGCCGGTTTAGCCGGCCCTTGATCAAGGCGGCGATGGTCGTGGCGGTGGCACCAGCTGCCGAACATTGAACGAGACTGGTGATTCCCATCAGGAAAAGTCCTGTCATGGAGAAAATAATGACCAGTGGAACGACCCCGGCGCGGAGCAATCGCAATTTCTGCCCCCAGGTAATGTTTGCCAGCTCTTCTGTTGATAGGGTGGGACCTAAATGCGGCTGTAGTCTGCATCTGATATAAATGTAAGCCATAAAAAGCCCGGCCAGTAGCAGGCCGGGGAAAACACCTGCCAGCCAGAGCTGTCCGACGGGCTGCCGGGCGATCATACCGTACAAAACGAGAACCACACTGGGCGGGACCATGATCCCCAAAGAACTGCCGGCCTGAATGACACCGGTAACCATGACTTTGTCATAGTTTCGTTTCAACATTTCGGGCAAAGCAAGGCTTGCGCCAATCGCCATCCCAGCCACGCTTAGGCCGTTCATGGCGGACACGGCGACCATCAGCCCCATGGTTCCAAGGGCCAATCCGCCACTGACCGATCCCATCCAGACGTGAAACATCCTGTAAAGATCGCTTGCAATCCCTGACTCGGAAAACATATATCCCATGTATATGAAAAGCGGCAGGGTCAGGAGCGGATACCAGTTCAACAAGGCAAAGGCGGCATTAAAGGGCATTTCGGCGGCACCCTCGCCCCACAACAATAGTGCAAACAAGGTTGCCACACCGCCAATGGCCCCGAAAACCCGCTGCCCGGTCAGCAGCATGAGCATCATGGAGGTAAAAATCAATACCGCGATAAGTTCATAGCTCATGTTATATCTTCTCCCCTCTTGCCTTTGCCAGATCCTTGAAAAATGTTGCTATCGCCTGCAACAGCATCAGCAGCACCCCGGTTCCCATGATAATTTTTATGGGTGCCATATACGGTGCCCAGGCGGATCGATTTTTTTGCCCGTACATGACAGCATATTCAATGCTGGAATAGGCACCGACGAGGAGAAAAACCAGGTAAAAAATCATAAAAAGGCCGGTAAGAACGTCCATCTTGGCCTTTTTTTTATCCGACCAGCGGCCGTAAAGCAGGTCCATTCGTACATGCCCCTTGAGAATCATGGAGAACCCACCGCCAAGCAGGTAGTACGCAGCCATGGTGAATTGTGCCATTTCAACTGCCCATATGCTTGATTTATCGAAGAGATTCCTGGCGATTGGTTCGTATAACAAGATCCCGATCATCGCGAAAACCAGATACATGGAAAACTTGCCGACCACCGTATTAATTGCATCAACGGCGTGCACGAATTTTATGACTGCTTTAGGCATCTTTGCCCCTTTCCTTTGGTGCCTATGTTCGTAATCGGGCTTGAAGCTATGGCATGTAAAATGCCTTCCCCGGCCTGAGTACCATCAGGTCGGGGAAGGTGATGTCGCTAGACTAACAAATATATGCGAACCAGCGAGTTAATAGCGGTAAGGCGGGCCGGCATCCCGCATGGTTTGGGCGTAATCTTTAAGTATTTTAACCACCTTGGCACACCTGGGGCTCTTTTTGGCCGTCTCGTCCCAGAATTTAAGGGCAGCATCTTCCACCTGCTTCCACTCATCTGCCGGGATGGAGGTCAGCTCCAATTTGCCTCCCTTGGTGCGGTAGTGGGCCTCTCCCCACCAGTACCAGTGTTGCCGGTAGTAGTGGGAGCTGTCGATTTGGAGCTGAAACAGAGTTTTGAGATGTTCCGGCAAGGCATCCCAGGAATCCTGGTTGGCGTAGTATGAACCGGCCCAGGCACCGGAAATGGGGTTCGTCAAGTAATACTTGGTGACATCCGCCCATCCAACTGTATAATCCTCGGTGATGCCGGACCAGGCAACCCCATCGAGTTCACCTGTCTGAACCGCCATCTCAATGTCTTCCCAGGGTAAGGCCACCGGGATAACGCCGAATTGCTGCATGAACCTGCCGCCGGTCGGGAACATGAACATTCTCAATCCCTTGAGGTCTTCAAGATGTCTGATCGGTTTCGTCGTTGCAAAATTGCACGGGTCCCAGGCCCCGACACTCAGCCATTTGACCCCTTTGACTTCGGCGAATGCTTCCTCCCAGATCTCGTTCAGTCCATACCAATGAAACAATGCCGGGACATCCAAAGAGTATCGCGATGCAAAGGGAAAATAGGCACCAAATACAGACACATCGACCGGGGCGGCGATGGAATCATCATCGCTCTGAACGGCGTCAATGGTTCCCTTCTGCATGGCCCTGAATAGTTCGCCCGTCGGTACCAGCTGATCAGAATTGTATAGCTCAATGACCATCTCACCATTAGCAACCTTATTGAAAGCATCGATGGCCGGTTTACAAACATGCTCGGAGAGGGCGGCCCCAGCATAAGTTTGCATTCTCCACTTGATCGTGGTTTTCTTAGCCGCATGCACAAAGGGTGCGTTCACCGCTGTAGCGGCCACTGCAGCAGCCCCTACACTTGCTTTTTTAAGAAAATCGCGTCTTTTCATTCTACATGGCTCCTTTCATGGTTTTGAGGTTAACATCCAGCCGTATTATCAACTGTGCAATATTTCTGTAGCATTTTGATATTATTTTACTTTTTCCTGATAGGCCTATTCCTGGCAACACGCTATCAAAGACACTTGAGATTCAAATGACAAACAAGCGGCATAAAGCTATAGATGTTTATACAGCTATGCACCTAAAAGTTGATTCTGGCCCGTTTATGCCGGATTGAAATCACATGTTTTTCTGTAGTTTGTGAAATTGGCTGGCAATCCGGATCCTTTCAACGACGTATTGCACGCATCTCAAGTTAAGCTGACTGTTCGTCAGTTTACTTACATCCCTGGATGACAGGCTGTCAAGTTTTTTATGAAATGGAAAAGGGGATCGGAGACGTGGCGCTGTCGTCCGATGGCACGTATGCATGACGAATGCCGAAAATTTAAAAAGCTCGATAAAAAATATGGGGTTGACTCATAATACACCAGCGTTGTATTGGTTCTGGCTAAAATTGCGGCATGGATAATTTTGAAATCATAGGTTAAACCGTCAGGGTTCACGTTCCGGGTTGAAAAGCTCCGAACCCGTTCTTATCACAGGGATTTTGTTCGCATCGATGTTGTAAAGCCTTGACACTCAATGGATCATATCGGAAATTATGGATCTTGATCAATATAGTTTGTCGTTTTCAACAGCTTTAACCCTTGAACCTGCCTGTGGGGTGGTAGCCCGAAGGGCGGAGTTCAAAACCCAGAACCGATCCGTTTAAATTAATATAGCTGAAAAGGCTGGCGCAACGGTCGCGAAGCGTGTTTCATCGGCCGCCGGATCGACAATTGACTGTGCAAACCGTTTTTTACCGAAACAAAGAGGGGATCGACATGTTCGACACAACTCGTCTATTGGATCAGGAGTTTACAGCGGAGATATGCCATCGGCTTTTACCGGATTGGAAAGGCCTCGACATCAAAATCACCGAGCTCAGCGGCGGTATCACCAACAAACTGTACCGTATCCGCTCGCAAAAAGGGGATTATACGGTTCGAATATATGGTGATAAAACCGACCTGTTCATCAACCGTGACTACGAAGCGCATACGATTCAGGAAATGGCCAGAGTCGGCGTGGCCTCAAAGATGATCAAATATATGCCTGAGCTCGGCGTTACGATCGTGGAGTTTATCGGTGACTCCATCGTTCTTACCAATGACCATTTTTTGGACCGGTCGCTCTACTCGAAAATTGTTGCACCCATACGTAAAATCCATTCGAGTAAAGTGCAGCTAAAGCAGATCTTCAACCCCTTGGTGGAAGTGATGAAAATGTCGGCCATTCTCCATCGGCTGAACGCTGAGTATACGGAATTCGATATTTCGGGGACCATTGAGCGACTGATCAAGCTTTCGAGCATCATCAACATTCCGGAAAGTGAATACACTCCCTGTCACAATGACCTGCTGGCGGATAATTTTATCCTGATCAACGAGGATGCCCGCGACAAATATGAGGAGCCGATGTATATCATCGATTGGGAATATGCCGGGATGGCACCCAGATACTATGATATCGCGGACATGTTTCAGGAAATTCTGGTTCCCCGCCAGGCGGAAAAAGGTATCGTTGCAGAGTACTGCAACGATGACAATTTTGATCGAACCCTTTTCCTGATCGATCTTTTCAAACCATTTCCGGATATTTACTGGTTTTTGTGGAGTCTGATTCAACTCAACATTTCCAAAATCGAGTTCGATTATTATACTTACGGCAAGACCAAATATGATAATGCAATCGGAAACCTCAAGTTTATTAAAAATGAATACGGTGTTGCTGTCTGACGCTCCCCAAGGGTCTAAACCTTCGGTAAGCCTCAAAGCCTAACCGTCTCATCGGAAATCTTGGCAGCATATGGAAAATATAAAAAAAATTCGACTGACCGAAACCGTCACCGGTGCTGGCTGAGCGTCCAAACTAGCTCCAGGGGACCTGGACAGGGCGCTATGCGGCTTGGTGTTTCCGACCGATGAGAATGTCCTCGTCGGCCTGGACCGTGCCGACGATGCCGGCGTATACAAGATATCAGATGAAATTGCGTTGATCCAGACCGTCGATTTCTTCACGCCCATCGTGGATAATCCTTACTGGTTCGGACAAATTGCTGCTGCTAACGCACTGAGCGATGTTTACGCCATGGGAGGAACACCAAAAACCGCTATGAATCTGGTGGCTTTTCCAGCCAAGAATCTGGATCTGTCGGTTCTGCGTCAAATCATACAGGGTGGGCTCGACAAATTGGCCGAAGCCGACGTGGTTTTGATTGGCGGTCACAGTATTGAAGACCAAGAATTGAAATACGGCCTGTCGGTCACAGGGTTTGTGCATCCGGCGCGTGTTCTCACCAAGATGAACCTCAAAGCGGGAGACCGGCTGGTTCTGACCAAACCACTTGGCACCGGAATTATCAACACCGCCATCAAGGCAAGCATGGCATCCGAAGAACTGACCGATAAAGTTACCCGATTGATGGCATCGCTGAACCGTGATGCCGTTGGGGTTATGTCCAATTTCAATATCAATGCCTGCACCGATGTGACCGGTTTCGGACTGCTGGGACACCTTGCCGAGATGGTCAGTGGGTCCGGTACGAGTGCAAGGGTTTACTCCGAATCGGTGCCCTTGATTGCAGAAGCTTTGAATTTCGCTGCCATGGGGCTCATCCCAGCCGGTGCTTACAAAAACAGAGAATTCCGTGAAACGATGATCGAATTCGCTGAAGGCGTGCCGCGTGACCGACAGGATGTCCTGGTTGATCCCCAGACTTCCGGTGGATTGCTGATCGCGGTGACGGGTCATCAAGGCGAGGACCTGGTGTCGGCCTTGAAGGATGCGGGCGTCCACGATGCGGCCCAGATTGGGGAAATATGTTGCGGAACGGAAGAGAAGATATATGTTGTAAATTAACGCTGTTCGTCGGAAACTGAAATGGACCAAGCTTATTAAGTGTAATGAGCAATTAATCATCGATATTTCAAATCGGAGATTTTAGCATGAAAGAAATCGATGCCCGCGGATTGGCCTGTCCGGCGCCGGTACTTCAAACCAAGGCCACGCTGCAGGAGGAAAGGCCCAATAGTCTAAACGTTGTTGTCGACAACCCGGCCTCCCAGCAGAATGTTCAGCGCTTTCTGGAGTCCCAGGGGTTTAAAACAAAGCTTGAACAAACTGGAGATGATTACCGGGTCATCGGGACCTGTGATTCAGAAACTGGACAGCAGATTCAGCCGCCTGATGAACAGACAACCGCTGATCAGCCAGATGAGGCCAAAAAAATCATGGTCATGTGCGCCACCGACCGAATCGGCTTCGGCGACGATGACTTGGGTTTATCGCTGATGGTTAATTTCCTGCGTACCCTCAAGGAAATGGGCGATGAGCTGTGGCGGCTGGTGTTCGTCAACAACGGTGTCAAGCTGACGATTGACGGCTCCGAAGTACTGGCGGATCTCAAGGAATATGAAAAAAACGGACTCAAAATATTGGTATGTGGTACCTGTCTCAATCATTTCAATCTTCTGGATAGAAAACAGGTCGGCGAGACGACCAATATGTTGGATATCGTCACCGCCATGCAATTGGCCGACAAGGTCGTCAGTGTATGATTTAATCAATCGAAATCGATACGTTCATATTGACACGCATTCGGTTGCCGCAAAAAAAAGTGACCGTAAAATTCATTTAATTACCGCCAAACCCATCACATCCATGTCCACCCGCGCCATTTCATACCTGAAGAAAAAAAAGATTCCTTATGAGGTGGTTAAATACAAACACTTAGAGAAAGGTGCCGGATTTGCCGCCAGCGCCACCGGCTACCCCCTAAAGCATACCGTAAAAACACTGGTTGTGGAATTGGACCGCAAGAGTTACTGTTTGGCGCTGCTGCCCGGGAACAGGGAGTTGGACTTAAAGAAGCTGGCGTCTGTTTTACGGATCAAACGGGCCGCAATGGTGGATATCATCACTGCTGAAAGAACAACGGGGTATCTGGTCGGAGGTATCAGTCCTTTCGGCACGCGACAACGGTTGAAGACAGTCATGGAAAGGAGCATCCTCAGCAGTGAAAAGATCCTAATCAACGCCGGCCAACGGGGGATAATGCTCAAAATGGCTCCCGGCGACATCGTGGCTGCGCTCGATTGCAAGGCCATGTCGATTTCGAAGGTCAGCGCTGGTGTGAAAAAACGGTCGGTCTGATTGAGAAAGAAACTTTGCAGTCTTGAATCGATT
>JASFSK010000190.1:0-7919 GCA_050114455.1 Desulfobacterales bacterium
TATCCGCAAGGTCGATAGAAAAAAACGCCTCCAACCTAAGATGCTCCCGCCGGATATAAGGAAATCAACCTTCGATGAAGTAGAGCAACGCTTTTCACCCCAGGAGGCTGTGGCTGAAGCCGAGCGCTGCCTGCGGTGTTACCAGGTTGCAACTATTGCCGTGTAAATTCGGGGTTGAAATTCAACCAAAAATTTTTTAGCGCAAAGGTTTTATGAACGAACCGCTTGTCAATCACGCACACCCAAACGCCAGTATCTTACTTTTGTCGGGCTTTTTAGGTGCCGGCAAAACAACGCTTTTAAAACGTATCATTGCCTGGGAAGCTGATCTTGCAGACACGGTTGTGCTGGTGAATGAATTCGGGGACATCGGTGTTGACGGCTCGCTGCTCAAGGATTCCGGTTCGGATATTGTCGAACTTACCAGCGGATGTATTTGTTGCACACTCAGTGCCGATTTAAAGCGATCCCTAATGAATATTTGGGAGCGATTCAAGCCACGCCGAATATTCATCGAATCTTCAGGCTTGGCAGATCCGAAATCTCTGACATCTATCTTAAACCAGACGGAATTACTACGACGAATGAATCTCCAAAAAATAATTACCGTCTTAGATGCAGATTTTTGGGATGCACGCGAAGCGTTTGGACCGCTTTTCTATAACCAGCTTGAGATGGCCCACCTGATCTTGCTCAATAAAATCGACCTTCTGGCAAAAAGTAAAATCCCGCTAATGTTAAAAGAAATTCACGAAGTTATCCCGGATGCTCAAGTTATTCCGACCATTCACTGTGCGGTCGATCCAGAAACCCTCTGGGTGGATCCTAAATCAAGAACATTTGATATCAAACCCATCCAGTTCTACCTCCCCAGCTCGACAGAAGCCAATTCTAACAAATTAAATAACAACGATGCTGAGTTTGATCATGATGCACCCGGGGGTAAAAAGCATCACAATGGGTTCGTTGACACCGCAAATTACGTGACATTTTCATATCAAAATTTAGAAATTATCGATGAAACGCGTTTTAAACAGTTTCTCAAGCACTTACCCTGGGAAATGTTTCGAATCAAAGGCCCGGTTCGTTTTGCCGACCGTGTGGTCATGCTCAATTATGTCGGCGGAAAAGGTGAGTGGTCGCCCTGGGATGGAGAGCTGAAAACCCAATTGGCATTTATCGGGTGGGACGTCGATGGCAATCAAATTCTTTCGCAGTTGAAACGATGTGTGATCAAAGCTGATTGAATAACGGATTATTTCTATCTGCCGTTAAAAAAATGATTCACGCCGATGTGCAGTTCAGATTGAGGAGATTCGGCTTTTTGCGGATCTTGGTCAGAGCTGGCGCACATCAATCGGAATTGGTTATAGAATTCCATCCGTTTGCATCAGTTTGTCCGGTTTTATTTGAGAGAGCAGATTCTGAAGTTTATGATCGGTCCCGGACCGGGACAACTCGGTAATCACGGCCAATTTGCCCAACAGCGCTTTTTTGGTGTTCATTGCCAATGATGTTATCAAAAAGCTAAAGTCGGAGTAATATTCGGTTTCAAATTTGGCTTGTAAATCGGCCAATTCATGATCGATGAGATAAATTTCTTGTAAAACGGCCATCAATTGATTGTCCGAGATATTCACGTCTGACCTGCAGCAAACCTGATCACAATAGTCCATCTCAGCGGCGATCGCCGCGCTTGCCAATTCTATACCCTGGCGACGCCACAATTTTACCAGCTTCTTTTTGTCTTCACGGTTCTGCTGGGTGCGCTCTTGCCCCATTTTTCTACTCCACAAACCGTAGGCGCGGCAGGCAAAGGTACGAAATTCGTAGATGCCGCAGTCACCCCCAGATAAATAGGGGCAGCCCGTGTGCCGAATTGGATTGGTCAGATAAAATTCAACAAATTTACGGATCAAGACCAATTGTTCGGCTTCCGACTTTTTTTGCATCAGCTGAAACCATTGTAAAGCCTCCATCAGCGTCATTTCGGGCAGAAACGCACAACAGGTGCCCGGTTCTTCACAGTGACAGGTTGTTTCCGGTAACTTTCGGTAGAGGCATTGGATTTTATCGAAAGCCGGTTGAGCCTTGTTCGCCGCTTTTTGGATTTCGATAGATGATATCATTTCAACAGCACTTGTACAACTTCAGCAAGCGTTCGTCCATGACAAAATAAAATTTCATAAAAGACGAGCCGTCCCAGCGCGTTCTGACTCCGTGGACGGTATTTGCCAATTGGATCGTGCTTCTCAGGTGGGTTATCATGATGAGTTGCTTGTTCGTTGCCACGTCTTTAAGAAATGCCTGCATGGATTTATGATTGGCGTAGTCCAATGCCGGTTCAACTTCATCCAGCAGGAAGAAGGGACTTTCAAGCTGATGGAAAAGGGCCAACTTCAGAGCGAGGCTGGTAATGGACTTTTCACCACCGGAGAGCTGATGTGCTCGGCGCACGCGATTGCCCGGCAGGGTTACCTCGATTTCCATGCCTTTCCGGCCATTCTGTGAAAGCAGCTCAATTTGAACTTTTCCGAGAGGGATCAGATAAGACATATATCGTTTTAACAGACCAGCAATTTCTGTTCGCAGACACGTGACCAGTTTCTCATCGGATTCGATATCCAAAAGCGATTTAATTGCATCAAACCGCTGCCAGGGATTCAAGAGCAGAATATCATTGATCTGCTCCTGCCGAATGATAGTCTTGAGTGAATGTCTGAGATTGAAGTCTTCCAGTTTCTGTCTGTATGTTTGTCGCTGGTACGAGTCGTCCGAAACCCAGTATTGATCCGAACCGTTTTTAGATTGTGCACGGGCAAGCCGAATGGTGGGGGCCGCTTTTTCGTTGCCTTGCTTCAGTAGCAGTTCCACGCTTATGCTGGAGGCCGGCGAATAATCTTTGCTTCCGGCAAAAAATAGCTCTTCACGCTCATAACAACGAATCCGTTCCAGATCGTTCTCCCCCAAGGCCCATGCAATTGCATCCAGGATATTGGATTTACCCACACCGTTGTTGCCGATGATGACGCCGATGCCGGGCTGAAAACTCATGTTGGTTTTTTCAGAAAAAGATTTAAATCCCTCAATATTGACATCCTCAAGGTAGAAATTATTCATCCTGATTCTTTTCCTTATACCGTCTTTGGATTTCGGCGATGAGATCTTCCTGCATGGGAATTAGGGATTCATAGACCAATTCCCCATCCAAGGCGACGCTCGGTAGGGATTTGGCCTTGAGCTCTTTAAAACGCTGGACGCCTTTGCGGGTGCGCATATCCCATTCCCGCACGTCAATGATTCCTTGGATATTTTTCGGTAAAACCTTTACCGATTCCGCCATGTAGACGCAGGCAATTCATTGATTGAAATCGGTTAAGAGTACATCCACAACGACCGGTTCTGTCACAATCATCTCCTTATGCCGCTTTTTCCATCGTTTTGAATTCTATTTCGCCTCCCAGTGTTTGTAAAAAGCCCCACGAGAGTCGTTTGTTTTCCAACGCCGGTCCGACACTGATAAAATCCTTGCCGCCTATTTGCCAGTGACCCCACTTGTTAATTTGGCTGAATATGATGATATCCGCCTGAAATTGGGATGCCATCGTTTCCAAGGCTGGGAAAACGGATGTATCCTGCATAAAATCGGTCAGGCCACACACCATATTCATTTCCAAAGCAAATGGCTCAAAATCTGAAAAGTCTCGAAATTTTTGAACGAAATCACCAAAAAAGGCCACACCTGTTCTATGATCCATTTTAAAGCTCAGCACTTGGGGGAGTCGCAACAGCCAATCTCTGTCCTTTTGCTCAAGCGGCGGCATATCAGGATCTTCTTTGCCTTGTGCATACCGCCAATCATTTTTCCCCTGGATGGCAAGTATGTTTTGCTTTCGGATGGTTCGAATCACATCCTTGTTTTGAAGCGAATTCCCTGTCAGATTGCCACAGGAGTAAAGGGTATCGATATGTGTCTTTTGCATGCTTTTTACGAGTTGTTCCAGGAGAGAAAAGCTGCCCTCGACGGCGCCAAGAAGACCGATGCGGTGTCTGGGCAATGGATCATTATAGAGTCTAAAGGATTTTACTGGATTAAGATTGCTATTTTTTACTGCCTGAATAGCTGACGACAGCTGATCAGGACACGATGTTCCATTGCGGCAGTCTATACCAGAAAGGTAATCCAGGACCTCGTCAATTGGTTTTCCATTTAAAAGACGTGCAGCCAGTCGAGCGTTGCCCGGGCAACCACCCCCCACAAATCGTACATCTCTTATCCTGTTCTGATTGATCTTAAAATGGATTTCAGGAGGACAGACACCCTGGGTGTGATAGATGTATCGTTTTATATTGGCTTTGTTTTTCATTTCTCCGAATGCACTGTATTTATATATCGACAAAACGGATAGCAAAAATGAAAAGGCCATCTAGAGAATAGACTGCTGGAAATAAAATAGAATTCTTACACGACAGCGTGAATTGTGGAAATCGTCCATAAGTTGATTTTTCGGTGGAAAAAAGATGGTTTTGTTAAAAATGAAGCCTTCGATCAACGATCACAGGTGGTTTTGCGGCTCGTACAAAATGATCGGATCCACTCATTGGGTCCCGGTATTCAAAGCGGCTTTTGCCGAATCCCAGGTTCTTGTCAGGATGTCAAGGGTACCCTGGCGGGAATCTTCGCGGAATCCGAACATCTCGTTAAATTCAGCCGAGTTTTGCTGCATGGTTTCTTTTGACATGATCGGGGTGGGAATTAACAGCGAACGTTCATAATTTTTAAACAGCCGTCGCGCCATATCCACGCTTAAGTTGCCAAACTCCTGTTCAAACATCCGTCGCCAATGGCGTGTCCATCCGGGTATCATAAAAAAGGTTCCGGCCACCTTGCACTGTTCCTCATAGTAGGCCCGACGGCCGCCAATAATCAAGCCAACACAGTCATCCACCGGATGGTCTTCATCCATTGGGATAAAAAACGGTACGCCGACATCGGCGAATACCTCATCCGGTTTTTCCAGGGCATTGCCGCACAAGCCATAGCCGAGCATTAATGTGTCGACCTTGGCGGCCATCTTGCAAGCCGCTTTGACCAGTCCTTCCTGGAGCCGCTTCTTGTGGCTGTGCAGTCCCAATTCTAAAACCTGCACCAGGGCTTCCATGCGGTTTGCCGGGTCCGGTGCAAACGATTCCAGCACGGAAATTTGGTTCGTGTTTCCTGAACCGTTGGATTCAAGCGCCTTCAGTATACCGGCCGACCGGTTGTTTTCCAGAACCGTAACGCAGCTTATGTCCTCATCGTTATTGAGCAGGTGGGCAAATTCAAGCTCCAGTATTTCGCATGTCAGTATACCGATCGTTCCCATGTGGTTTTTGTTTCTCCATTATTGCTTGGGCTTCAATGAATTTAAATTTTCAGATTCGCCCGGCCGCTAGTCCCAACGGCGGCACGGTTGATCATAGTGGAACTAACAAATCTGGCCATCGGATTCAAGCTATTTAGAGCGTTTGGCAGATTAACGTTTCGTTATCGGCAGTTTTGCAATACTATTTTAAATCGTGATAACACCCTAACTGGTTTATTTCAAACGCTCTAAATTGAGACATTGACATTGCCGGCTCGCTTTCGAAACCGCGCGGTGCTTGTCAACTCTGTGGGGGGCAGAAATGAGTGGATGGCCTGGGACGATAGTGAGAAAACCTGTCTGGTCTTTGTCGGGTGGAATGTCGTGCCGGATGAAACAATTCAGAAACTCGACAGTTGCCTAAGAGACTAAATTTTTTCAATTCGTACGGGCACGCCTTTCAACAATGGGAACCCACAGATGGGATCGTTGATACTGTCATGGGTTACATAATTCACGCGCCATTCTTCCCAGCCATGATAGATTTCAATTACCCCTTTACGCAGCTCGGCTTTGCCGACAACCCTGGCCGGTATTTCAAGGCTACCGATTTCAGAGACGATGCGCACCAATTCCCTGTCTTTAATTCCCAGATCAGCGGCGTCTTCCGGGTGAATTTCTGCTTCTGCGGTGGGATGAACGGTTCGAAAACGGGCAATGTTCTGATGTCTTGAATGGTAAAACAGGGACTTTCGTGCTCCGGTGGTGAGTATGAAGGGAAAATCCGGACCGTTGTGCCGAACATGATAGGGCGGAATATATTCGGGTATTTCGGAAAGACCGTATTTTTTCAGGTAAGCCGAAGCGAATTCTATTTTGCCCGACGGCGTCGGCAGCGGCCGGGTCTTATATTTTTTATGCCGCACCGGCTTGTATACCAGTCCTTCAGGATGCTTTCGCAGCTCTTCCAGGCTTATCCCCGAGGGTTCGAGAATCCATTGCATGACGGCTTCCTCATTTTCCCAGGGAAAATATTTCTCTCCAAAGCCCAGGCGATGCGCCAGATCGCGCCACAGTTGGTAGTCGTTCTTCACACCCGATATCTCGGCAACCTTTTGCGTCAGGGTGACCATTTGATGCTTGGGGTGAAAGTGAACCTCCGATCTTTCTAAAAAACTGGCCCCGGGCAGAACATAGTCAGCCAGCCGGGCGGTTTTTGTCAAAAATAAATCGTTTACCACCAGAAGGTCGAGATTCGACAGCGCTTTTTCCACCTTGCGGGTATTGGGGTTGGTTACCGCCGGGTTGGCCGCCGATACAATCAGACCTTTCAAGCTATAATCGCCCTTGCCAAGCATGTAGTCCATGGCGGTCATTGAATGACACTCTTTGCGACGGTCATACAGGACTGGGAATTTATCGGCTCCGATCGGTTTTTGATCCAAAAGGGGCAGCTCATCATTGAGGGTGAGCCGGCGGCGATTCATCTCCTCCGGCCAGAAAAGGCCGCAGCTGGTATCCAAAGCCCCGGCCAGGCAGCTTAGAGACGCCAATGTTCGGACATTATTGACCCCATTTTCGTAGTGCTCCAGGCCCGTGCCCGGAAATATGCTCATCCGGGGCCGATATTTGACGATCATCTCGGCAATGTCGACCACCACATCCCGGTAAATTCCGCTTTGTTCTTCAACATATTCCGGGGTGAAGCGTTTGGCGTAGCGTGCAATTTTTTCAAGTCCGATAGAATATCGCTCGACCAAATCGAAATCATAGCTTTTGGTTTCGATCATGTAGCGGATCAATCCCCAGCCCAAGGCGCCGTCGGTCCCCGGGTAGGGCTGGGCAAAAATATCGGCGTAGCAGGCAATCGGGTTCAGTCTCGGATCGATCACAATCAATTTAGCGCCGCGCTGGCGGGCGTCGGCAAACTCCCGCATGAAAGGCGGGTGACAGATAGGAGGATTGGTTCCAAACAGCAGTATCAGGTCTGCATCCGGAAATTCGGGAAAGGAATTCCAGAATCCGGTGACAAGACTATATCCGAGATATCGGCTGTTGTAGCAGGCCGAATCGTTTGAAAAATAATTGGGTGAACCGAACGCATGCGCGAATCGCCGGACGTATTCTTCTTGCTGATAAAATCCTAATCCTTCACCCTTCCAAAATCCGACCGATCTGGCACCGTGGGTTTGTTTGAGTCCATCTAGTTTTGAAGCAATTTCATCCAGGGCCTGCTGTCTGGAAATTTCAATGAAGGTGCCGTCCGTCTGTTTTTTCAGAGGCTTGGTAACCCGATCGATATGATAGAACTGGTCGATAGCGGCGCTTCCCCGGGGGCACATTTTGCCCTGATTGACCGGATGACCGTCAAAAGGGGTGATGTCGGCAATAACCCCGTCCTTTAAATGAACATTGATGGCACAGCGCGTATCGCACATGCGGCAAAGCGTCTGAACCACCCCGTCTGATTTTACCGTCTTAACTTCCAATTTAGATTCTCTCCCTGGCACTGGAAGGATTTGGTACCAGCTTTTTGTCCATGTGCTTTCGTTTTATATCCGCCAGGTGGTTGAT
>JASFSK010000191.1:0-7903 GCA_050114455.1 Desulfobacterales bacterium
CCTATTTCTGACAGACGGTGGCCGTGCGGTTGCCAAAGAAGTGTTGCTACCATAAAAGGAGATATCATGAAAGTTTTACGAAAAATCATAGAAATTGATGACGAACGATGCGATGGATGTGGCAACTGCATCCCGTCCTGCGCCGAAGGGGCGTTGGAAATCGTCGATGGCAAAGCACGAATGATTGCGGACTTTTATTGTGATGGTCTGGGGGCATGCCTGGGTGAGTGTCCTACAGGGGCACTGAGCATTGTCGAGCGCGAAGCGGAGGAATTCGACGAGGAAGCCGTCGAGCAACATCTCGCCAGTCAAAAGGCGGAGGAACCCAAGGTCATACCGATGGCGTCGGGAGGATGCCTGTCTGCCAGACTGCAGACTTTTGCGGGTGAGGAAACGCCATCGGCCACAAGCCCTTGCCAAGCGGCCAACCAGCCGGCTGCATTTGAACACTCCGAATCGGCGCTGACCCATTGGCCGGTCCAGATCATGCTGGTGCCGCCAACGGCACCATTTCTCAAAGATGCGGATTTACTGGTCGTAGCGGACTGTGTCCCCCTCACCTACCCTGATTTTCACAGGGATTTTTTAAAGGGAAAAGCGGTTATGATGGGATGTCCGAAATTTGATGATGCCCAGCACTATATTGAAAAATTCTCAGAGATTTGCAAAGTCTCGGGCATCAAGAGCATCACCAATGTGGTCATGGAAGTACCTTGCTGCTCGGCACTGCCCATGATTGTCAAAAAAGGTATGGCGCTTTCCGGTGTCACGATTCCGATGCAAGACGTCGTTGTCAGCACCAGGGGAAAAGTCCTGGAGCGGCGCCAGGTGCAGTCTGCATAAAATATAGGTACAGGGCTATAAGCTCAGGGCTAAAGGGGAAAATGAATAATATCACTGTCTGACCTTACACCTTGTGCCTTCTTTATTCCAAACTCCTAATTCCTTCCTTCCCCCACCCCATGCCCCAAGCACCATGCCCTATGCTTTGTCCCCATTCCGCATTCCGCGTTCCCAATTCCACATTCCAATTTCCCTCCTTCCCCCACCCCATGCCCCAAGCACCATGCCCTATGCTTTCTTCCCCCTTCCGCATTCCCAATTCCCTCCGTCCTCTGTCTTCCGTCCTCTGACATCTGTCTTCTGACCTCTGCCATCCGTCTTCTGTCCTATGAGACACATTTGTGCCAAAAATTAATCTGAGACTGTGTTGCAATGGCTTTTCTATTGTGATATTCACAGATTACATCTCATTGAGTTGAATTTGGTTTTAAATGATTGCATTTTCGTGTATCGCGGGGGTAACGGTAACGGATTCATTTCTCCGTTTCCCAAATATAGAAACCGGTCTCTAACATTCCGAAATAAATTGACATCAAGTGTGGGTCGATCACGCGGTCACTTCTGGCATAAATATTGAAAAACAAGGGGCACTAAAAAACTCAATGGCGGCTAATATGGCCCGCCATCATGCCCTGGGTATCAATATAGCAACCGGAGAGTAAAAAAGCGTGAAACCTTGCAACCTGCACATTACCAAAACCTTGGAGCTCGTTGAGCACATGATCTGCCTGGCGGATCAGGGTGATACCGATCGGGAAGATAATGGATGCGGCATCCTTTACGGCATTCTGCGGGATTCTGCGTACAAGCTGAAAAAGCTGGCCGAAGAAGAAAAGCAAAATCACATTGACAAGGGTTGGTGGCCGGCAGATGATATAAAAACCGATAAATGAAAATTGAGGAACCGTAAACGCAATCCACTCTCTAGCTACCGTCTAATCTAATTCGAAAAGGGCAGACAGGTAGCTGATGTTTTGCAACCAATCAATCACAACAAAGTTGGAGGTGAAAAAGATGGGAAATTTAAAGGGAACCCAAACCGAAAAAAACCTTTTAACCGCATTTTCAGGAGAATCTCAGGCGCGCAATCGTTATACCTATTTCGCCAGCAAAGCCAAAAAAGAAGGATATGTCCAGATAGCGGACATTTTCGCGGAAACCGCAAACCAGGAGAAAGAGCACGCCAAAAGGCTCTTCAAGTTTCTTGAGGGCGGAGAGGTGGAAATCACCGGAGCGTTCCCGGCCGGTACCATCGCATCCACTGTGGAGAATTTAAAAGAAGCTGCCGCTGGAGAAAACTATGAGCATACCGAAATGTATCCCGGGTTTGCTAAGATTGCCAAAGAAGAGGGCTTCGGCAATATCGCGGTTGTTTTCAACTCCATAGCGGTTGCAGAAAAACAGCATGAAAAAAGGTATTTGGACCTGGCAGCCAATATCGATGCCGGTCGCGTTTTCAAACGGGAAGAACCGGTAGTGTGGCGATGCCGCAATTGCGGATTCCTCCATGAGGGCAGCGAAGCGCCCAATCTCTGCCCGGCGTGTGATCATCCCCAGGCTCATTTTGAACTGCTGGGTGAAAACTGGTAAATCAACATCAACAATCATGAAAGGAGAATGAAATGGCGGAAAAACTAGAAATTTACAAATGTGAGGCCTGTGGCAATATCGTTGAAGTCATCCATGGCGGCCCCGGCGAACTGGTCTGCTGCGGTGAAGCCATGAAAAAAATGGTTGAAAATACGGTAGATGCCGCCAAGGAAAAGCATGTCCCCGTCATCGAAAAAATTGAAGGTGGTTTTAAGGTGAAAGTCGGTGACGTGGCCCATCCCATGGAGGAAAAACACTACATAGAGTGGATCGAAATCATTGCGGACGGCAAAGTAGATCGAGAATTTCTATGCACTGGACAAGCACCCGAGGCTGTTTTCAAGACGGATGCAGAATCTATAACGGCCCGTGAATATTGTAATCTACACGGACTCTGGAAAGGATAAGCACCATGTTATCGGATAAAATGCAGGAAGCAATCAATGGCCAATTGAATGCGGAGCTTTATTCTTCCTACCTGTACCTATCGATGAACGCCTATTTTAAGTCCATCAATCTTGATGGATTCTCCAATTGGATGTATTTTCAGGCCCAGGAAGAGCTAACCCATGCCATGAAGTTTTATGACTTCATCAATCAGCGCGGCGGAAGGGTCAACCTGCTGCCAATCGAAGCCCCTCCGACACAATGGAATTCTCCCCTGGAAGTATTCGAAGCAACCCTCGAGCACGAGCAAAAAGTGACCGGCCTGATCAATGAGCTGGTAGAGCTGGCTCTGGCCGAGCACGACCATGCTTCCAATATATTCCTTCAATGGTTTGTATCGGAGCAAGTGGAAGAAGAAGAAAGTGTCACCGGTGTCCTGGAACAGCTTAAATTAATGGGTGATGCCAAAGGCGGGCTTTTCATGATCGACCGGGAGCTTGCCAAGCGAGGTCCCGGAGATGCAGCCGAAGAATCGGAATAACGATCAAATTGGTCTGAATCTTGCGAAAGTCGGATGAAGGCGATAAAGAGCGCCAGAGACGAAAGTCGAGGCCGGAGCCCTATCGCGGATTGCCAATACACGATCGCTCCGGTCTTCAATTGAAGTATTGAAAAATTAAGCACCGAAAATCTTTACATGTTTCGGCTTCTGTTTTCTATTGTCTGCTAGAAAAGGAGGTGATGATATGCCAAGCTGGAAATGCTCAAATTGTGGTTACACTTTCGAAGACGATGCTCACCCCGACGAGTGTCCATCATGCAAAAAAAAATGTGAATTTCTGGACAACACCTGCTATACCCCGGATTGTGCTTACGAAGGCACGGATGACAGAATCGGTAAGCCCAAGGTCTGATCAACCATAGAGTATAAAGACATTGACCCGGTAAACGTCGTAAAAGAGTCCGGATCAAGGCGGGAGAAAGATATGGCCAGAGCACTAATTGTGTATGCAACCAGAACCGGTGAGACCCACAATATCGCCGAGCTAATTGCTGAAGGAGTCCGCTTTTCAGGTCATGAAGCGGATGTCGTCGGGGTTAAAGAAATTAAAACTGAAACCGACCTTGAAGGCTATGACGGTTATGCTTTTGGCTCGTCCACCTACCATGGAGAAATGCTGCAGGGCATGAAAACCTTTCTGTTTTTGGCTGAAAAAGCGAATCTTGCAGGCAAGGCCGGGGGGGCATTTGGGGCATTTGGCTGGAGCGGCGAAGCCAATGACCGCATTTTTGATACCATGAAGCATATCCTAAAAATGAACATGGTCGGTGATACGCTGCGGTTGAAGTCGAGTTCCCTCGGAGGCGGGCAGCAAATGGCTCAGGAATACGGCCGCGCTATCGCTAAAAAATTTGACGAATAGACAAAAAGAATGGCAACATATATTCCTTAAATTTAACGACAACTTAAGGATGTTAACAGCAAGGAGGTTATCATGGCTGACAACACTTCAACCCCCCAGCATTGCCCCGGATATGCTGATTTTAAAAATCTCAAGGTAATCACCTGTAAATGCACCAAATGCGGTCAAGAAAAAGAGATATTTTCGGATGAATTTGATCGGGCCCACACATGCAGTGGATGCGGGGAGCCCATTGACTTTGCCCAGTGCACCGTAGAGGGTGAAGGTAGAAGTATATCGCCCCGCTAACATTTTCAATTAGATGGATACCAAAGAGACGGGATGAATGAAATCGAAACCTAACATGTTCTTGTTAACAATCGCAGTAATTGCCATCGGCGCACCGCTGGCATTTTCTAATATCGAAGAGAATAAAGGCACTGCGAATTTCGAGATGGACGGCGGTACACGAGGCAAGGTCCCGTTTCCCCATCACCAACACCAGGAGAGTCTTGGTGACTGCACCGTTTGTCATTCCTTGTTTCCTCAAAAAACTGGAAGTATCGAAGAACTCAAGGAGCAAGGCAAATTAAAAAAGAAATATGTTATGAACAAGCTGTGCACCAAGTGTCATAAAGAAGCCAAAAAAGCCGGTCGCAAGAGTGGTCCAACGACCTGCTCAAAATGCCACATTAGGTCAAAATCCTGAGAGCTATTTTTAATAATTTCAATCTTAATCGGAAAAGATTACCATGCTGATTCTTGGTTTACAGGGCAGTCCCAGAAAGAAGGGTAATACGAATTTTCTGCTGCAAACGTATATGAAAGCGGCGGAAAATTTGGGAGCACGAACCCTTACCATCGACGTTACCCAAAAAAATATTATCCCCTGCAAAGAATTTGTCGTCTGCGAAAAAAAAGGGTTTTGTCCCATAGATGATGACGTCCGCGATGAAATATATCCCCTTTTAAGACAAGCCGAGGTTGTCGTCATTGCCACCCCCATTTTTTTCTACAACATGACGGCACAGCTGAAGGCTGTAATTGATCGCTGCCAGACCTTCTGGGCCAGAAAATATAAACTCAAGCTGAAAGATCCCGGAGCGGCAATGCGACGCGGGTTTCTGCTTGCGGTGGGTGCAACAAAAGGGAAAAACTTATTTGAAGGCCTTAACCTGACAGCCCAGTACTTTTTTGATGCCATCGAGGCTAAATTCGAAGGCAGCCTGACATACCGGGGTATTGAAGGGCCCAAAGATATGGCCGGGCACCCGACGGTGCAAGCGGATGTCGAACAAGCCGTGCAACAGATTTTAACGCCGTTTCGCTCCCGCAAAAAGGTGCTGTTCGTCTGTCGGGAGAATGCTTGCCGCAGCCAGATGGCCAGTGCATTCACTCAATTTCTGGCCGGCGACAAACTGGAAGTGTTCAGTGGCGGTAGCAAGCCCGCCGAAAAAGTTGACCCGGATATGCTTACGGTCATGCATGAGAAAGGCATTGACATGGGTTTCCGGGTTCCGACCGCGATCGATGATGTACTTAGGAGTGATACACCTGAAGTCATCGTCACCATGGGCTGTTCCGAAGAATGTCCTCTGGTTCCGGGGGCCCGTAAAATAGACTGGGACCTGCCGGATCCTGCCGGAAAATCCCTGGAGTTCATGCGTGATATGCGCGACAAAATTAAAAGCAGGGTGCAAAAGCTAATCGAAGAAATTTCCTGAGATGATCAGCGGCTAGCAGCCAAGGCAGTCCTGGCCCCTTCCAGGGGCCAGCCTCATACCCCCAGATTAACTCTGCTGGTGGTCGCTGATTTGGCCCCCGCAAAAAGGGGATTCCCAAATAAATGAACTACCCCGCGGCAAGCCGCGGGGAATTAAACCCAGCAAATTTCGCAGTCTCTACCCGACATTCATTGTAATCTGTGTAATCTGCGAAATCTGTGGATTAAACTTGCAATATACGGCTGATTTGATATGAAGAAACGCGGATAGCCGACGAATAGATCAATCAATGTCACGAGTCAGGGCAGAAGCTAGAACTGCTAAAACAATCCAATAAAAGGAGGAAAAGAATGGACAGATATGTATGCCTAATTTGCGGGTATGTGTACGATCCGGAACAAGGGGATCCGGACAACGGTGTCGCGGCCGGAACAAAATGGGAAGATGTGCCTGATGATTGGGAATGCCCGGTGTGCGGAGCATCCAAGGATGACTTCGAAAAGGAATAATTAGCCCTCCAGTTTTGTGTAAAACCTGGTTAGATTTAAAATTTGATGCCCTTTTTTGCCAGAAAAGTAAGCTGTCTGGCAAAAAAGGGCATCTCTTTTTTGGGCAGTTGACCCCTGCGTTGAAAACGCCCCAGGCCGACACAACCTTTCAGGCTCTCCACCGGGGTGATGATTCTTGCCTTAAATTGAATCATGTTTATATTAGATCCTTAAATCAGAGCAGCAACACAACCTAAATTAACCTTGAACAAACTCTTTGGTTATTAACCCGAATAATCTGAACCGAGGATTGAAAATGGAACCGATGAAACTTGCTAACGGCATATATAACGTAGGGGTAATCGATTGGAACGTCCGGGACTTTCATGGCTATTCCACCGATCTTGGCACGACCTATAATTCTTTCTTAATCGTGGATGAAAAGACCGTCCTGATTGACACGGTCAGAAAAGAGTTCTCCGATCAATTAATGGATAATATCTCCCTGATCATCGATCCTAAAAAGATCGATTATGTGATCAGCAACCATACGGAATTGGATCATTCCGGAGGCTTGACCCGGGTCATGCATCAAATTGGAGAAGACAAGCCTGTTTATGCGTCGAAAATGGGCCATAAAAATCTGTCCAAACATTTTCGGCAGAAGCTCAATTACCATCCGGTTTCCAACGGAGAAGTGCTGAGTCTGGGCAAGCGAACGCTGACATTTCTCGAAACCCGTATGATTCATTGGCCCGACAGCATGTTTACCTATTTAAACGAGGACAAAATTTTATTTTCAAGTGACGGCTTTGGCCAGCACTATGCCGGACCTGAAAAATATGATGACGAAGTCGGCGACAAAATTATGGTCCACGCCAAAAAATATTTTGCCAATATTTTGCTGTTATACTCGACTCATATTCAAAAACTGCTGGATAATATTCTGGCGCTTGGATTGGAATTTAAGATGATATGTCCGGATCACGGTATCATCTGGCGCAAGGATCCGGCAAAAATCGTCGATGCTTATGTGCGGTGGTGTCGCCAGGAACCCAAAAACAAAGCGGTTGTGGTTTACGATACCATGTGGCACAGCACCGAGAAGATGGCAGAAGCTGTGGTGGCCGGCATAAACAAAGAGGGTGTCCCCGCAAAACCGCTTCATTTGCGAAAGACCCATCGAAGCGAGATAATGGTGGATGTTTTCGATGCGGCGGCAATTGCGATTGGGTCGCCCACCTTGAACAATCAACTGTATCCTTCCTTGGCTGACTTTCTAACCTATATGAAAGGGCTAAAGCCCTTAAACAAGATTGGCGCGGCTTTTGGATCCTACGGCTGGAGCGGTGAAGCGGTTAAAATGATCAACCAGCAGATGGAAGACATGAAATTTGACATTATTGATCCGGGTCTGAGAGTACAGTATGTACCGGACAAGGAGGCCCTGGGAGCCTGCTATGAACTC
>JASFSK010000192.1:0-7854 GCA_050114455.1 Desulfobacterales bacterium
GGTATTCGGGTCACGGGTATTGACAATTTGAATTCATACTATGATGTGCGCCTCAAACAAGCACGATTGGAGAATCTACTGTCGGAACCGAATTTCAAATTTGTTAAGCTGGACCTCACCGATCGCGCTGATATGAAGACGCTATTTGAAAAAGGTCGATATGATGTGGTCGTCAATCTCGCAGCTCAGGCCGGGGTCCGCTATTCTCTTGAAAATCCACACGCCTATGTAGACTCGAATTTGGTGGGATTTGTCAATATATTGGAATGCTGCAGACACACAGATGTCAAGCATTTGGTATTTGCATCATCCAGTTCGGTCTACGGGGCCAACACCGCTATGCCGTTTTCAGTTCACCATAATGTTGACCATCCGGTCTCACTTTATGCAGCCAGTAAAAAAGCCAATGAACTGATGGCCCACACCTACAGCCATCTCTATGGAATGAGCTGCACCGGTCTCCGGTTTTTCACCGTTTATGGGCCCTGGGGCAGACCGGATATGGCGCTTTTTCTATTTACCAAGGCAATCCTGGAAAATAAGCCGATTCAGGTATTTAACCACGGTAAAATGCAACGGGATTTTACCTATATCGACGATATCATCGAGGGAGTAGTTCGGGTCATGGGAAGACTTGCCAAACCCAACCCTGAATGGCGGGGGGATAATCCAGATCCGAGTACCTCCTATGCGCCCTATAAAGTGTATAATATTGGCAATAACAATCCGGTCGAGCTACTTGAATTTATCGAAGTGATCGAAGCCGCATTGGGGCGCAAGGCACACAAGGAATTTCTTGATATTCAACCCGGTGATGTGCCTGCCACCTACGCCGATGTGGATGACCTGATTGCAGATGTCGGTTTTAAGCCGGCAACACCGATTGCTGAAGGCATTGGAAAGTTCATTGACTGGTACCGGGAATATTACACGATTTAATGATAATATCAGGTAAACCTTAAAATACTTTTAAAGTATTAAATTAAAATATAATTAAATAAAAAAAGAATTATATAAATAACCTGCCCCGAGACCTGTCTTGGGGCAGTTTATTTGTTATTTTTTAAAATTTGGTTTTCTTCTCTCCAGGAAGGCAGAGATGCCTTCTTTAGCGGCGTCGGAGCAGGCGATCTCGCCGAATCCTTTATAGCCGACTTCCAGGGCGAGGTTCAAACTTTCCGTGGCAGCACCGTCCTGAATGGTTCTGACGGCGATCGCAACAGCTTCCTTGCTCAACATCTGTTTGCCGGCCATGGGCTGATCGGGGATCTTAATCTCAGGGATTTGAATCTTTCCATCTGATATTCTGCTAATGTTTCCCTGCAGGTTATTAACTTCTTCGACAGCAGCCTGAATCAGGGATGGGTAGTCATCCGCAATTTTGGCGACCATTCCGACTTCAAGCGCTTCCTCAGCTTTGAGCGGTTTGGCCAGGCAGATCATTTCGTGGAATAACTCTGCGCCTTGCGGCCATTTACGATATGGCACGGCGCAGCCCCCGATACCGGGCAAAATACCCAAGGATATCTCTGGAAATTGCAGGGTTGCAGTTCTAGCGGCCACTATTTTGTGACATCGAATGGCAATCTCAAGTCCGCCGCCCAGGGCCACCCCATTGACGGCCGCTACAATCGGTTTGTCCATCTGGTCCATATACATCTGTACCTTGGCGCAGTCCCGTGCATACTGGGCAGAGGCTTCCGGATCGCCCAGCATTGAAGGAAATTTGCCGATGTCGGCACCCGCTGAAAAGGCCGTCGTGCCGTAACCAGTAATGATAAATCCCTTGACATTGGGATCTTCTGCATATTGCTTCAGGACCGCCAGAATTTCATCGTTCATCTCGTCGTTGAGTGCATTCATGGCCTGGGGGCGTCGAATCGTAATAATTTTAATGCCCTCATGATCATCGACCAGGATATAGCGGTTAAATTCCTGATAGTGGGCATGTGACTGTCCGGGCTGGGGAAATCCCGGTCTTTCCCCCTGAAACCGCTTGATGATGCGCTGAACTTCCGCTTCTCCCAAATCGCGCATGAGATCCAGCGGTCCTTTTTTAAATCCCAAAGCCACTTGGCATCCGAAGTTGAGGTCTTCTTTGGTGCCGATCCCGCGATCGATAATGTCAAAAGACTGTGAAAACAGGATGGCCAGCAGTCGATCTCGGATGCTATTTTTAAGTTTGTCAGCGACCGTCACGGGGCTGCCCGGCCGATGAGTCAGCCAGCGGTCCACCGAACCGAGGATTGGCGCCGGTTTGTAATGATCACCTTCTTCCATTTGGAGAGAATTGGTTTCAATGATGATCGGATTGCCGTTGGCCATATTTAAAACAAAGAACGGTCCGGCAAACACAAACTCTTCCGCAACCTTGTCGATCTGACTGGCGGTGGCGGATGCCAACAGATATACCGATTCATTGCACCAATTGTCAAAAATGCGGTCCAAGATAAAACAGATCGCATTGTCGGTGATGATCGGGGCCTTGCCGGTATTTGCAAAAAACCAGAACAGGTAGTCTAGTACCGGACGGCTGACACCCTCCCAGGAAATTACCTCCACCGGAAGGCTGCGCCAGGCCGGGGCAAAAAAATGAGTAACAGTGGTCCGGTGGGGGTGGTTCATCTTTAAGAATAATCGATCGGCTGGTATGGAGCTGGTGTTGGATGTGATTATCGTGTCCTGACTCACGATCTTTTCAACCATGTCGAATATTTTTTGTTTGAGCGGGATATCTTCAGTGGCCGCTTCGATAACCAGCTTACAATTTCTAATTTGATCATAGTCGATGGTATAAACAATATTCTTACTGACGGCGGCCGCTTTTTCCGGTTTCATCTTTTTTTTGTCCACCGCTTTTTGGGTGTAGCCGAGTATTCGCTGCTCTGCTTTTTTCAGCGGCTCTTCAACAACATCCAGCAGGAATAGTTTGCAGTTCGGCATGGCACTTTTCAGATAATAGCCGATATCCGGTCCAATGGTGCCGGCGCCGATGACGGCGACTTCGTCCGGCAAAGGCCGGTCGGGCTGGATGAGCATGGGGTTGAAGGCAGTGCTGTACAGATTTTTTTCGGTGGCCATGGTGGTGCTCCTTTCTTTTTCAGAGGTCAGACGCTGTGAAACAGATCGAGGTTGATTATTTGCTTGACTAACTTTTGTATACCGTATACAAAATGAAGTCAAGGCAATTTGTGAACGTGATTTCAAGCCTTAACTAATTAAATTTACTTGGATTTAAGATTGCGGGAATCTTAAAATGATTGTGTAAATGTATTTAACTAATTGCGAGGAGGGGCTATGAAAAAAAGAAAGGTCATTCTAACTGAAGATGAAATGCCGCGCCAGTGGTATAACATTCTTGCGGACATCAAGATGAATCCGCCCCTGGGACCCGACGGCAACCCGGTGGGCCCTGACCAGCTTGCACCGGTATTTCCGATGAATCTGATCGAGCAGGAAGTCAGCACCGAAAGATGGATCGACATCCCGGACGGGATTTTAGACGTTTTGAGTATCTGGCGACCGGCACCGCTGTTCAGGGCTATTAACCTGGAAAAGGCCTTAGATACCCCTGCCCGAATTTATTACAAATACGAAGGCGTCAGCCCTCCCGGCAGCCATAAACCCAATACGGCTGTTGCCCAGGCGTATTACAATAAAGAATTCGGCATCAAAAAGTTAACCACTGAAACGGGTGCCGGTCAGTGGGGCAGCGCGCTTTCATTTGCCTGTTCCCAATACGGTCTCGAGTGCAAAGTTTATATGGTCCGAATCAGTTTCGACCAAAAGCCCTACCGCAAATCCATGATGCAAGTCTGGGGCGCTAACTGTGTGGCCAGCCCCAGTACCGAGACCAAAGCCGGACGTGAAATTCTTGAAAAAGATCCGGATACCCCCGGCAGCCTCGGTATTGCCATCAGTGAAGCCGTTGAAGCGGCTGTCACCGATGAATCCGGCCAAACCCGCTATTCGCTGGGCAGCGTGCTCAACCATGTCATGCTGCATCAGACTATCATCGGCCTGGAAGCCAAAAAACAAATGGAAAAAATCGGGGAATATCCGGATATTGTCATTGGCTGCGCCGGCGGCGGCAGCAATTTTGCCGGACTGGCATTTCCGTATGCCCATGATAAAATTAACGGCAAAGATGTTGCCATTTATCCGGTCGAACCGGAAGCCTGCCCGACAATGACGCAGGCACCGTTTGCCTATGACCACGGTGATACGGCCGGCTACACCCCTTTGCTTGCCATGCACAGTCTGGGACACACCTTTGTGCCACCCCCGTTGCATGCTGGCGGACTGCGTTACCACGGGATGGCACCGACCGTCAGCCAGCTGATCGTTGAGGGTATCCTGGAACCCAAAGCTTTTGGCCAAATGGCCACTTACGAAGCCGGGCTTTTATGTGCCCGGACTGAGGGGGTCATCGCCGCTCCAGAGACCAACCACGCCCTGGCCTGCGTGGTCGATGAAGCCAAAAAAGCCAAAGAAGAAGGCAAAGAAAAGGTCATCCTGTTTAATTGGAGCGGACACGGCCTGATCGACCTATCCGCCTATGATAAATATCTGAGCGGCCAGCTGACTGATTATGATTTTCCGGCCGAAGACATTGAAGAGGCCGAAAAAGTGCTGGAACAGTATCCGAAACCAGAGATCATTAAAAGTTTTTAACTCAATTCATAAGCCTCCCCGATTTAGCGGGAAGAGAATTTAAAAAAGGCTCCAACGATACGGCCAGCGCCTGCTTCAGCCTACAAACGTGATCGATGCCGGTGGCTTATGAATTGTATATCTCATTGGTTGCCCCATGAAAAACAAAGAATCCAGTCTAATGCGGCGTTGCCCCAGGCTGGGCAATCCCGTACCATTTGACTACTGCGAAATCTGCGGTGACGACCAGCAGCCTTGCTTTAAAATTTTAGATTGCTGGTGGGAATATTTTGATGTGGTGCAGTACTTAAAAGAGAATTTGACCGAGGATCAATTTAATCAGCTGGTGCAGGCGCGACCCAAGCCAAAGATCACCAGCCTGATTGAATTGATTGAACAGGCCCGAGAACGCAACAAATAAAAGGGTTTTTTGTAAATGCAACGGCGTAGTCATGCGCTCAAGACTCAGTGCTGCTTTCACAGAGCCCATCGGTCGTGAGTCATCGGTGGAACGATCCAACCGAGCAGAACGAGCAATTATATTGATTGGGTCAACAATTCATTGTCACTGGAAATGCAAATCAAAGCACCTAAAAAAAATCAGCGGCTCCAACAGAAGTGGGGCCGACTCCTTCCTGGGACCATCCTCATACCAGCAACTTCGCGACTGGTCGCTGATTTTTCCAAATAGGATTGGAATTCTGACTTGACGATGGCCTTTTGGCAGACTCTCTGGTTAAAAGGCCATCCTCTGTTCTGGAGGATATCATGAAAGTACTGGTCAGCGACGTTCTCGGCGATATCGGTATTGAAATGTTTCAGCAAGAACCGGGAGTCGACGTCGATGTCAAAACCGGATTGACGCCTGCTGAGATCGAAAATATCATCGGAGAATATGATGCCCTGGTCATCCGCAGTGCGACCAAAGTTACCGAAGAGATTCTCGCGGCAGCTGAAAATCTGAAGGTCGTCGGCCGTGCCGGTATCGGACTCGATAATGTCGATATCCCGGCAGCAACCAAACGGGGCGTGGTGGTGATGAACACGCCCACTGGAAACGTCATTACCACTGCGGAGCATACCATTGCCATGATGATGGCCTTAACCCGCAATATCCCCAGGGGTACATCGACATTGAAAGCCGGGTTATGGGAGAAAAAAAAGCTGCAGGGGAGGGAGGTCTATAATAAAATTTTGGGTGTTGTCGGTTTGGGCAAAATCGGTTCGATTGTTGCCGATCGCGCCAGGGGCCTTAAAATGCAGGTGATTGTGCATGACCCTTTTGTGACCTCCGAGCAAATCGAAAAAGCCGGCTTCGAAGCAGTGTCCCTCGAACAGCTATATCAGAGAGCGGACTATATCACCGTACACGTTCCCAAATTGAAGGATACTATCGGCCTGCTGAACAAAGCCGCTTTCAAGCAAATGAAAGACGGTGTTATGATAGTCAACTGTGCCCGCGGCGGTATTGTCGATGAGGCCGATTTGCAGGAAGCTTTAATCGCCGGCAAGGTCGCCGGCGCGGCCCTGGATGTGTTCGAGACCGAGCCCCCCGGTGTCTGTCCGCTGCTCGATATCGATCGGGTAATTTGCACGCCCCACCTCGGTGCTTCAACCCTGGAAGCGCAAACCAACGTCGCAGTACAAGTAGCTGAACAAATTATTGCTTACCTTAAACAGGGAACGATCATCAATGCCGTTAATGTCCCGGCAGTCAGCGGTGAACTACTCGAGAAAATCGGGCCGCTGCTGACCTTAGGGGATCGCATGGGCTGTCTGTTGGCCCAGCTGTCCGAGGGACCGGTAGAAGAAGTCGTGATCGAATATGCCGGTGACTTCCAGTCATTCGATCTTTCACCGGTGAAAACGGCCGTCATCAAGGGACTGTTGACGCCCATGGTCAAAGATACGGTAAACTCTGTGAATGCGGAAGTCATGGCCAGGGAGAGAGGTATCAAAGTTACCGAAACCACCGTTGCCGAAACCGAAGAATATCTCAATTTAATCACTGTCCGGGCGGTGACCGATAAAGGAACCGGAAAAGTCGCCGGTACCATTTTTGGACGTAAAGATCCCCGGGTGGTGAACATCAATAATTTTCGACTTGAACTTCATCCCCATGACCGTTTTGTTTTGATCCATAACCATGACAAACCGGGTGCTATCGGCAGTATCGGAACCTTGCTGGCCGATTATCAGATAAACATCAGCCGCATGCGGGTCGGCCAGGAAGAGGGCGGTGATAAGACCATGATATTTATTCGAACCGACACTGAAATATCCGAGGAGGTTCTGGAAAAACTGCGGGAACTGCCGCTGAACATTACGGTGAAAGCATTTGAGTTGTAAACACGGGTCTCGAGATGCGGGTTGCGGGCAAAACGATATAGATTATGGTATTAGCGCAAGATCTCGATCAATGGGCGGGTGCTGGAGCAGTATAGGCTCGCGGGCATGAGCTAAGCGTCCAATCTGAGCTCTGACCTCCGTCTTCGGGACTATCACTCATAGACAGTAACGAATAACTGATAACGAAAAACACTCAACTGGTTCTTAACGAAACTTTTACTCAAAAACTATTTTACAATTTTACTATCGTTACACGGAGGAAGCCATTGACTGAACGCAGATTATTGTTGGGAAACGAAGCCATTGCCAGGGGACTGGTTGAAAACGGATGCACTGTTGCAACCTCTTATCCGGGCACACCGGCTTCCGAAATACTGGCCGCCGTGGCTTTATTTCAAAAAGAAGACAACATATCCATGCACACCCAATGGGCGGTCAACGAAAAAATTGCATTTGAGATTGCCTATGCCGGCTGTCAGACCGGTTTACGCACGGCAGTCGCCATGAAACAGGTCGGTCTGAACGTCGCCTCCGATCCGTTGATGAGCGCCGCTTACATGGGCGTCATCGGCGGCTTTATCGTGGTCAGTGCCGACGATCCCGGTCCCATCTCGTCTCAGACCGAACAGGACAGCCGCTTGATGGCCATGATGGCGAGAATCCCGGTCCTGGACCCGGATACCCCGCACCAGGCCAAAGAAATGGTTGCTATGGCCTATGAGCTTTCTGAAATTTACAAGACACCGGTGATGCTGCGACCCACCACACGGGTCTGCCATTCGCGGCAGGACATTTCTTTGGCCGATATACCCCGGGCGGCACGGGCGGTGAAGTTCGACAAAGACCCCAGCC